>USCU01000072.1 GCA_900553335.1 uncultured Ruminococcus sp.
AACAGCATATGCCGCTTTAGCCTCGGACATACTTTAAAATCTTCAATAGGGGGGCACAGTCCCGTTTTATTCAACATTTTCAGCAAGGGACATCATTGATGTTTCCAAATAAGTTCAGCCTGAGAGAATTGCTTCTCTCAGGCTGTTATCTTTTACTAAACTTTATTTATTTTTTGCAAGAAACTCTTTGATCTGCTTGTTGATTTTTTCAACCTCTGTATCAACTGTTGCAGAAAACTTTTCTTTGGTCTGCGTCCATGTGTAGGTTTTGCCCTGTTCGTCAATACCGCTTGTGCTTCTGTAAAGCCAGTTTGTAAGCGACTGTCCTGCCATAAATCCGCTGTTATCATCTCCCATGAGAGCAGATACTCCATAGCTAGGTTCGAATATCATGAGGTTATTGTTCGGATTTGAAACCTCTTTCATAAGGTCATAATCCTCTTCTGTCCAATACGGATTATCCTGAAGCCATTTATCCTTTGCTTTTTGGAGATAGCCGCTATCAGTTTGTGCCACTCTATAACACTCATAAAATGCTCTGGCAGCATCTTTCTTTTCTGAGCCGTTTACCCACATGAATGAATTCATTGACGCTGATGTGATCGGCTTTTCTCCGTTATAATCCGGATCTGCAGGCAATGGAACGATTCCCCAGCTATCATTCTTTGTAGGACCTCCTGATCCTGTTGCTGCCCAATCTCCCATTACATAGAAAAGAATGTTTTTGTTAAAAGCTTCGCCTGCATTTTGAATCCAGTTAGGTTCAACATATCCCTCTTTACGCCAGTTGTAAAGCCTTTCCTCTGCCTTTGCAATTTTAGCGCTGTCAAGATTTGATCTGTATGTTACGTTATCATCCGTCATAACCAAAGTTTCACCCGTTTGCTGAACATACTGAGGCGCGTAGAATCCGTTTATTCCGAATCTTTCCTCACCGCTCGGTGCGGCTTTAACATACGAACTCATAAGATCATCCATTGCGTCAAAGTCCCATTTGCCTTCATAATAAAGCTCAACAGGATCGTCAAGTCCATTTTCATTCATTACATTCTTATCGTAAAAAACATATGACGACGGATAGTATTCTATAGGAGCTACATAGTGCTTTCCTGCCAAAGAATACTGATCAGCAGTATCTTTTACATCACTCCAAAGGGGATCGTTAAAGTCAATTATATCATCAATCGGCTGATAAAATCCCTGTATAACCTGACACGGAAAAGCAAGCGCACTGTAAACAAATAAGTCTGGAACATCCTTTCCTGATGTAACTGCTGCTCCTAGTTTTGTATACTGATTAGACGAGGTTACTCTCGACCACTCAATTTTTCCGCCCTTCTGCTCAAACAGATTAAGTCCTACCGTCTTTTCAGCTCCTCTGGAGGGATTCAAATCATAATTCGCCATCCAAATTAAAGTATTCTCCTCTCCTTCAGCGATAGGCGCTATATCATCTGTTGTAACAACTTTTACTGTATCTTCATGTGAAGATTCATCTTCAGAGCTATTGTCACCACAAGCTGCCAAGGACAAGGACATTGTAGCTGCTAAAACTCCTATTAATACTCTTTTTACTTTATTCATCTGAACAAAACTCCTTATTTTTTCTATATTGTATCACCAAAACATTTAAATTATACTAATTTTTGCGACATTTGCAAGCACTTTTTTGCCATTATCGCAATTAAAGTGCGTTAAAACATTTATTTGTTGAGAAACTTTTGGATCTGTTTGTTGATAGTTTCAACCTCCGCATCTACAGCTCCGGAAAATTTTTCTTTACTTTGAGTCCATGTATACGAAACACCTTGCTCATCAAGAACAGAGGTTGACTTATACAGCCAGTTTGCAAGACAAACTCCTGACATAAATCCGCTGAAGTCATCTCCCATCAGAGATGATATTCCATAAGCAGGATCAAACAAAAGCAAAACCTTATCAGGATTTGAAATGTCAGACATTAGATCAAAATCCTCTTCCGTCCATGTAGGGCTTGCTGCCATAGCCTTTTGTCGTCCTAACTTTTGATATTCAGGATCTGTTTGTGCCATTTTGTAGCACTCATAAAAAGCTCTTACGGCGTCTGTCTTTTCAGAACCTGTAACCCACATATACGAAGTGATTGTAGCAGAAGTAATCGGCTTATCTCCCTCGTAATTAGGATCTTTCGGGAACGGTACCATTCCCCACTCGCCCTGAACATCAGGTCCGCTCGTACCCATTGCAGCCCATGTTCCCATTGAATAGAACAAAATGTTCTTTTCAAACGCTGAGGCAGCCGAACCTATCCAGTTTTGTTCAACATATCCCTGCTTCTGCCAATCATAAAGTCTTTCCATAATGGAAGCAATCTTAGGGCTGTCAAGGTTTGACTCGTATGTAATATTATCATCAGTCTTTACAAGAGTTTCTCCCGTCTGAGCTACAATCTGCGGAGCATACCAGCCGTTTATTCCGTATCTCTCCGTATCTCCCTCAGCGCCCTTGCACCAATCACTCATCATATCTTCCATAGCATCATAATCCCACTGATCTTCATAATAAAGATCCAAAGGATCGTCAAGTCCATTTTCTTCAAATACATTTTTATCGTAAAACAGCATTGCGGTAAGTCCATACTCAAGAGGAGCTACATAATGCTTACCGTCAAGTACAAATTGATCCGCGGTATCCTTTACTCCGCTCCACAAAGGTGTGTCAAAGTCGATAATTTCATCAAGCGGCTGATAAAATCCCTGAACAACCTGGCAAGGGAAAGCTAAGGTGTTGTATGTAAACAGATCAGGAGCGTCTTTTCCTGAAGTAACCGCAGCCGCAAGCTTTGTATACTGATTCGATGAGGTTACTCTTGTCCATTCTATTTTTCCGCCTTTATCCTCAAACAGCGATAATCCGACCGTTCTGTCGTCGTCATTTGTCGGATTAAGATCATAAAGTCCCATATAAGTGAGTGTTGTTTCCTCACCGTCTGCGATTGGTTTAATGTCATCTGTTGATACAACAGGCATTGAATCCCTTCTAGATGACTCGCTGTCCCCGTTATCCGTACAACCGGCAAAAGCAAAAGTCATTACAATCGCAAGACTTCCTGCAATAATTCTTTTGATTTGTTTCATGATTTCCTCCTCATTTTATGCAGACAGAACAAATACTGCCAACGCATAAATATTTTAAATTTCAACCGAAAGTTGACATTAATAAGCATTCAGTTGAATCTACATAATTATTATACCACAAATTGCCGTGCTTTGACTATATACATTTTTTACATATAAGTTTATTCTTTTTTGTAACATTTCACAAAGCGAACACTTGTTATTAAAAAGAGCATCGCAAAACTGCGATGCTCTAAAAAACAATATAGCTTTATTATTTAGCAAGGAACTTCTGGATAGATTGGTTAAGTGTCTTTACTTCGCTTTCAACCTGTCCTGAGAATTTTTCCTTAATCTGTGTCCATGTGAAGGTTTCACCCTGTTCGTTAGGAGCAGATGTTGACTTATAAATATAGTTAGTCAGTGAAACACCTGCCATAAATCCGCTGCTGTCATCACCCATAAGAGTTGATACACCGTATGATGGATCAAAAATCATAAGGTTCTTATCAGGATCGGATGCATCCCTGATAATTTGATATGCTTCCTCGCCCCAGTTAGGATTGTTTGTCATCCATTTTTCCTTCAAAGTATCCTGATAAGCTGTATCTGTCTGAGCAGCTCTGTAGCATTCATAGAAAACCTGAACAGCGTCCTTTTTGTCAGAACCCTTTACCCAAAGAACAGAGTCATCTGACATCTTAGCAGAAGCAATAGGCTTATCTCCTTCATATGTCGGATCGCTTGGGAATGGCACTACGCCCCAGTCGTCTGACTCAGTAGGTGTATGAGTATCAATTGCTGCCCACTCGCCCATTGCATAGAAAAGAAGATTCTTTTCAAATGCAGTCGTAGCGTCGCCGATCCAATCGTATATAACATATCCCTGCTTAAGCCAATCAGCAAGTCTTTCCTCAGCTGCTGCAATCTTCGGGTTGTCAAGGTTAGAATAATATGTAACATTATCGTCTGTCTTTACAAGAGTTTCACCGGTTTGCTGAACGTAAGAAGGAGCATAGTATCCGTTGATTCCAAATCTTTCTTCATCACCTGAAGCACCCTTGCAGTATTCGCTCATCAAATCATCAAGTGCATCATAATCCCAAGAACCCTCATAATAAAGATCGAGAGGATCATCAAGTCCGTTATCAGTTATAGCCTTTCTGTTATAGAAAAGCAGAGAAAGCGGAGCATAGCTAAACGGTGCAACATAGTGCTTTCCATCAATTGAGAACTGATCTGCTGTATCTTTGATGCCGGACCACATTGGCGCATCAAAATCAATTATATCGTCAAGCGGCTGATAGAAGCCCTGAATAACCTGAGATGGAACAGCCAAAGCTGAATAATTAAATAAGTCCGGAACATCCTTACCCGAAGTTACGGCAGCACCAAGCTTCGTATACTGGTTAGACGCAGTAACTCTCGACCACTTTATAGATCCGCCCTTATCCTCAAACAAAGTAAGTCCTACAGACTTTTCTCCCTTAGGTGTCGGGTTAAGATCGCCGATTCCCATGTAAATAAGCTCTGTTTCTGCGCCGTCCGGAATGCTTTTAATATTTTTAGCTTCAGCAACAGCAACCTTATCTTTTCTTGAAGAATCGTCGCCGTTGGATTCGCCTTTGGTACAAGCTGTAAATGCAAAAGTCATTGCAACAGCCATACATCCTGCGAGCAATCTTTTAAGATTTTTCATTAAAATCCTCCTTATCATAATTTTATGTACACATTATAAATCTTTAGTTAAAAAAAGTCAATAAAAGTGCTCGTCTCGAGATGAAACTTTGTATATAATAGACAAAACAATAAGAAATAATTAGTCAATATGCTTAAATCCAAAAATAAAAAACGGAAAGAAAAAGGAAAAGATCGGACGAGTTTTAATCACTTCGTCCGATCTGAAAAAGACAAATTATTTTGCAAGGAATTTTGTTATCTGAGAGTTTATTTTTTCAAGCTCGCTGTCAACAGTTCCTGTATATTTCTCCCTAAGCTGCGTCCATGTGTATTCGATTCCCTGCTCATCAGGCTTTGTACAGCCATTATATAGCCAGCCAGTAAGATTTACACCGCTCATGAAGCCTCCGAAATCATCACCCATAAGAGATGAAACACCGTACGAAGGATCAAAAATCATAAGATTTTCATTCGGATCAGCAACCGATCTGATAACATCATAATCCTCCTCTGTCCAATTCGGATTATCCGCCAGCCATTTTTCTTTAGTATTCTGAACATATTTAGAATCCGTTACAGCAACTCTGTAGCACTCATAAAAGGTTTTGACAGCATCCTTCTTCTCAGAGCCTATTACCCACATATATGCTGTCATGTCAGCTGTAGTAATCGGTTTATCGCCGTCATATGAAGTATCCCTTGGGAATGGCACTACGCCCCATTCGTCAGAGCTTCCCGGTCCTGATGTTCCTGTTGCTGCCCACTCGCCCATAGCATAGAACAAAATGTTCTTCTCAAAAGCGGAAGACGCACTTGATATCCAGTCAGGCTGAACATAACCGTTTTTCTTCCAGCTTGAAAGTCTTTCTTCTGCCTTTGCAATTTTCGGATCAGAAAGATTGTTGGTAAACGTTATATTGTCATCCGTCTTAACCATTGTTTCTCCTGTCTGCTGAACAATCTGCAATGCGAAATATCCGTTTATTCCGAATCTCTGATCATCTCCGTCAGAGCTCTTGCACCATTCATTCATAATATCTTCTAAAGCGTCAACCGTCCATTCGCCGTTGTAATATAGCTCCAGAGGATCGTCAAAACCGTTATCAATTATGTTTTTCTTGTTATAAAAAAGCAATGACGAAGGATTATAGCTTATAGGCGCAACATAATATTTTCCGTCAAGTGTGTATTGATCAGCAGTAGATTTTACGTCAGTCCACATAGGCTCATCAAAATCTACAACATCGTTTATCGGCTGGTAAAAACCCTGTACAACCTGACACGGAAAAGCGAGCCACTCGTATTTGAATATATCCGGAACGTCTTTTCCCGATGTAACAGCAGCGCCAAGCTTTGTAAATTTATTCGATGCAGTTACTCTTGACCACTTAATAGATCCTCCCTTATCCTCAAACAGACTGAGTCCAACGCTCTTTTCGTTTGCAGCAGTTGGATTAAGGTCAGCATCACCCATAAACAAAAGCTCGGTTTCAGCTCCGTCAGGGATATCGCCTGTCTCTTATACACATCTGACGCTGCCGACGATCTACTCTGTGTAGA
>USCU01000073.1 GCA_900553335.1 uncultured Ruminococcus sp.
CGAGATTGCCTCTTGTCTCGTGGGCTCGGAGATGTGTATAAGAGACAGCATATATTATCATGAATATCAGTAATATTTCAGGAATCTTGGGACAAACCGTAATTCAAATTACAAATGGAGGAATTCTAATGTGTGCAGTTGCGGTTTTGGTACATATTGCCTGCTCAATGATAATGCCTGTGGTGCTAATGAATAAGAATTCGTTAAGAGAAAATCTTACCGAGAACGAATGAGTGATCTCTTAGAGAGGCAGAACAAACCCAAGAGAAATTTTGAAAAATGAAGATTAAAGGAGCGTTATATATGATAAAACTTCAGAATGTTGTAAAAATTTACAATCCTAAAAAAGCAAATGAATTTACAGCGCTTAAAGGAGTAAGCGCCGAAATATGTGACGGCGAAATGGTGGCAATAATTGGAAAATCAGGAGCGGGGAAGTCGACTCTCTTGCATATTCTCGCTTGTATAGACAGCTATGAGGACGGAGAATATTATATTGACGATTCTCTGGTTAAAAAGCTGAGCGAGAGGAAATATGCACAGATAAGAAATGAAAAGATCGGGATCGTAATGCAGGATTTTGCTCTGGTAGAGGATTTTTCGGCAGTTGAAAACGTGATGATTCCGCTGTCATTTTCAAAAAAGAAAATAAAAGGCAAAAAGGAAATTGCCCTTAAAGCGCTTAAATCTGTCGGAATGGTTGAGTATGCGAAGAAAGCCTGCAACAAGCTTTCGGGTGGACAGAAGCAAAGGGTTGCTATTGCAAGAGCGATAGTAAACGATCCATCAATGATACTTGCCGATGAGCCGACAGGAGCGCTTGATACAAAGACATCAGCTGAAATAATGGAGCTTTTCCACGAGCTTAACGAGCAGGGAAAGACTATAATAATAGTAACACATGATCCGCTTGTAGCAGAGCAATGTGACAGAATTATTGAGATTTCTGACGGAGAGATAGTATAGATCGAGTCGAGATGATTTTAATTCAATAAGGGGCTTAGCCCCGTTATTCAATGTTTTCAGCGGTGGATTGTATCCCCCGCGCTGAAAAAGTTAAGTGGAACCCGTCGTCTATAGAGGTTGGGGCATCTTAATTTAGTTATATCGTTGTATAATTCCTAACATAGAAAATCCCCTTAGGACAATTAAGCCTGAGGGGATTTTCATGTTTCGGTTATTTATGTGTATTAAGCGATTGTAAATAAAAGACTTACGCTCTTTGCGTGAGAATTGATTCTTCCGACATCGGCAGTTGTTATTTTGCCATCGCCATTTACGTCAGCACAGTCGAATTCATAACCCGAAAGAACAGTTACGCTCTTTGCACAGGAATTTGCTCTTCCGACATCGGCAGTCGTTACTTTTCCGTCACCGTTAATATCTCCGATCAAATTAATAGTTATATCAAGCTTTACTGCCTGATTTCCTGTAGTTATCTGATAAGTGCGTTCAACACAGCTTTCGCTGCTTGCTGTAAGTTCATAATCTCCTGCAGCAAGTGTAGGGATTAAGTATTTTCCTTCTGTAACATCTGCTGTATACACAACTTTATTTGAGCCTTTTGGTTTGACATTAATGCTGATAGCATTTTTACAGTCGATTCCCGAAATATCAACATTACCTGTTATTGATGCTTTTCCCGGATCTATAAAATCAGTATAATTATCTTTATAGCTGGTTTGACATACCGTACAGGTATGAAGTGTGTAGCCTTGCTCGGTTTCAGTCGGAGCAACCACAGTTGTTGTGTAATTGTGGGCAGCTTTTTCAGTTTGCTTAATGTAGGTGTCATCGCAAACTGAGCAGGTGTATGTTACCAATCCGTTTGATGTACAGGTTGCGGCAACTGTTTTAGTTACCTCATAACTATGCGTGTGAGGGGATGCGGTCAATCCTGCGTCTGCAAGTGCGTTTTCTAAGGTGTCAAGATTTCTCTTTTGAGTTGAAGCCGATGTTCCGGTTCTGGTGACAGTACTGTATGCGGTATTATAAGCAGACCTTATTGTACTTGTAATAGCTGAGGAATTTGCTCTGTCATAAATCTGGAACAGATCTATTGTTCTTAGCATGGTTTCGTAGTAATCCTGTCTTGCAGGAAGAGAGTTTGTACCAAGGAAGAAATCATTCATCCAACCTATACACTGATCAGCACTCCATATTGCTGAGCCTGTCGGGAATCTGTCAAAGTATTTTTGGAGATTCGGATAATATGATGCCTTATAGCTTTCAAGAACGTTTTTGTATGTTTCCTTATCGTATTTCTCAGCAGCGGTTTTCATTGAGCCTTTAAGCAAGCTTTTAAACTCGCTGTTTTGCATAGCCTTGTAAAGAATAACTGCAATAGGATCATTTCTTTTCTTACCTGCTTCGTAAATCTGAATGAGCTTGTTGTTCTGAGGACTTTCTCCTTTGTTGCCCCAGAGATATGCGCCCATTTCTGTATCGTAAAGCATGAATCTCCACTTGCTGTCAGAATAATCAGGATTTTTGCTGTCGACTTCACGGGATCTCCATACGGTCCAGTTTTTACCGCTCCAGTCCTCGTTTGTAATATATGTTTCAACTGCAAAATAGTCCGCAAGACTATATACGTCAAACATTGTTTTGAAGGTTTCATACTGGCTTTCATCTGTAAGATCGCAAGAGTTCATCCAATTGATCGTATCTGTCCAAAGCGCAAGGTCTGTTTCCTCACCCTCTTCAACCTTTGGAACATTGTTGTTTTGAGAATCAGGCTTTATCATTACAACATTCTTCTTTTTAACATCATAATGATCTTTTACATAATCGTCAGTAAAATCTTCCTGAAGTGTGTAAAGTCCCCAGTATTCTCCGTTTATAAATGCAATACACGGTCTTCCCGACTGTGTAGAAAAATTCATATCAGATACCATACTCTGAAGCATAGTGTCCTTAAATTTTACATAGTTTGCGTCATTTCCGCCGTTTCTTAGAACGAATTTTTTAAAGCTGTCAATAACTCTTCCTTCTCCGTCCCTTGACTTAAGATTTGGAATAAGTGGATAATCAAATGCGTCCGGACCGTAGGTATCTCTTGCATAGAAACGAAGCGACTTTTGGTAATCGGTTCTTGAGTAGCCGCCTTGAATTCTCATTCCGCAGTCTTGCGAAAGAACAGCGGTGTTGTTTTCGATAAAGTCGATATGAACAGGACGCTCCCATTCCTTTCCTCGGTTATTTACGTTTTTAAGCATATAAATACCGGTATTGGTATCAAATAGGTTATCGCTGTCGGTAACGATAGACATAATAGCAACATCACTGTAGGTTTCGTTGGTTATCCCAACAAAGTATGAAGCGGTTGAAGCAGAGCTAATCTGACCGTCTTTAACAGCTATAGCTCGAATGACCGTAGCCTTATCGACATTTACCGTTGGTCTGCCTGAACCGTATCTGTCGGAAAATAAACGCTTGTCCATTGCCGCAAGAACATTGGGTTCGCTTGTACGGTTTTTTACAGTTATCGCTCCTGTATATTCTGTCGATTTTTCTGTTGGTGTGCTTCCGTCGGTTGTGTAGTAAATTTTTGCACCGTCGGATGCCGAAATTGTAAGTTCAAATGAATCTGTAAAAGCACCGCTTTCTCTTGAGAATGTCGGAGAATCCGGAGATTTTACAACAGCATCTTCTGTATTCTCAGTGCGTGGAGTAGGGTAGGATAAAAATGCTTCTTCACCGCCCGAAGGAACTCTTGCCCAGGTCATGTCTTTATTAAGACCCGGAACAACAAAAGTATCTACGGAATTTGTTCCGTCTGAAAGAATAAGAGTTTCGCCGTCACCCGAAAGTCCGAATTTCGCCGAAACGATTCCTGGATAATCTTCGTTCACGATTTTTTTCCCGCAGTAAATTATCAAATATCCGTGAGCCGGAATGGTTGTTCCGTCAGGAATTTTTGCCTGCGTAAGATCAGTGCTGTCGTCTGTAATGTAAAGTCCTGTTAAATCAGATGCATGATTCGATGGATTGTAAAGCTCTATCCAGTCGCAATATTCTCCATTGGAATCTGCAACATCTGTTAAATTTGAGTTTTCGCCGGTGTTACCTGTACACACTTCGTTTATAACAACTCCATCGGACGTGTCATAAGCGATTGCAGGAATTGCGCTTAGCATTGATGCACACACTGCAGATGCACAGACCAGCGACAAGATTTTTTTCTTCATAACTTTCCCTCCGTTATGTATTGGCGTACTTGCTTAAGTACATTTTTTAACCAGCAGCTTTTTTATACTTAGTCTGCTGAAGCGTGTTACAGAGCCGTTTTTCAAACGGCTTTCATGTCTAAATTATACAATATTTGTACGTTTTAGTCAATCGTTAAAATAAGAATAAAGGCTTGTTTTATTTGCTTGACATTAAAGTAACAGTCTTGTATAATGGACTTGTAAGCATTGATTTATTTGCTTTAATAAGCGGAATTGACGCATAATTCGATTTTATAACAACGACTACGTCCCCTACCTTTAATGCGGCGGACAACTTAGCCTTTTGGTGGGGGAATAATCCCCAACTAAAACCATAAGGGGCTAATTCCAGGTCGTTTGTTGAATGACGGGGCGTTGCCCATTATTGAAGAAGGGGTGTTTTATTGTGAAGGTGAAAAAACTTTCTAAGTATTTAGCGCTTATTTTGTTGGTGCTTTCAGCAATATGTTTATACTTTTTGTCTATATGCGAATGTTCAACTGCTTATGCTGCAGACACAGTTGTTGAGTCGCATGGGAGGTTAAGGGTAAGCGGATCAAAAATAGTCGATAAAAGCGGAGCGCCTTTTCAGCTTATCGGAATGTCATCTCATGGTCTTGCTTGGTATCCGGAAGCGATAAGTGAACAGACTATCAAAACTCTTCGTGACGATTGGGGCTGTAATGCGTTTCGACTTGCGGTTTATACCGAAGAATACGGTGGATATACAACAAGCGCTGATAACAAGGACGCAATGATAAAACGTGTTGATAATGGTGTTAAAATTGCCAAAAAGCTAGGAATGTACGTTATAATTGATTGGCACATTTTAAACGACGGCAATCCGCAAACGCATAAGTCAGAGGCTTTGAGTTTCTTTTCATCTATGTCAAAGAAATATAAAGACTGTGAAAATGTGATTTACGAGATTTGCAACGAACCTCACGGTGTTTCATGGACAAAACAGATAAAGCCGTACTGTATAGAGGTTATAAAGGCTATCAGGAAAAACGATTCAGATTCAATAATAATATGCGGATCTAACACATGGAGTCAGGATATACATGAGGTTTTAAACAGTCCTATCACAGGATATAAAAACATAGCGTATTCACTCCATTTTTATGCTAATACTCACACACAATGGCTTAGAGATCGCCTAACAAGCTGCCTTGATAAAGGACTTTGTGTTGTGGCAACTGAATTTGGAACTTGTGACGCATCGGGAAACGGCGGATTTAATAAGACGGAAACAGACAAATGGATGACGCTTTTAAAGAACCGTAAGGTCGGATTTTTTAATTGGAGTTTGTCAAATAAAGATGAAACGGCATCTGCGTTTTTACCGGGAACAGATTTATCGAAGATAAAGTCCGGAACAAGTCAGCTAACTCAAAGCGGAAAGCTTGTAAGAAGCTGGGCGCAGGTATGTTCCACTTCCAATCCTTCGGGAATAAGCTATGCAACGGTAAATAATAATGCTATATATGTAAAGTTGACTGATACTGGTGCGGATTTTTACAAGGTATGGGTTGCTGACAATAAGAACTTCCAAAATTCAGCTTATCAGGAGCTTAAAGGTAAAACAGATACTACGTTTAAAAATCTCGCTAAGAAAGGCGCTGTGTATTACGTTAAAACTCAAGGAGCAAAAAAACTAAACGGAAAATGGTATTATTCAGATACTTTTACAAAGGCTATAACTTTAGCTCCGAATGTTTCAAAAACAACCTTTAAAAAGATAACGCCGTCAGCAAATTCGCTTTCGGTTGAGCTTAACCAAAATAAATCTGTTACAGGATATAAGGTTTGGGTTTCTGATAACAAGGATTTTAATAATGCAAAAAGTGTTACAACTAAAGATAATACTAAAACGAAAGTAACGTTTAAAAACCTTACGTCTGATAAGGCATATTATGTAAAAGTGCAGTCTTACATATGGCACAAGAACGGTGTCAGAACGCAGGCAGCATTCTCTTCCTGTCTCTTATACACATCTGACGCTGCCGACGATCTACTCTGTGTAG
>USCU01000074.1 GCA_900553335.1 uncultured Ruminococcus sp.
GCTTTCGAAGATTTCATTCTTTTTCTGTTGTAAAAAATTATAAAAACAAATACCGCAAGACACACAATGCTTATAATCACTCCGGGAATAAATCCCTCCGGTGAATATTTAAGTTCTATCGTATGGCTTCCCTTTTTAAGCTCAACTCCAAGCATACTTCCCTTATGAGTCTTATTTCCATCAGAGTCAGTATAGGTGTTGCTGCAAACCTCCACAGCTTCCTGCTTTTTGCCGTCAACATATACGCTCCAGCCCTTTTCGTAAGGGATAGACGTGTACATGATTCCGTCTATAGCTGAATCTATACTTCCCTTTATTTCAGTATCTCTTACGCTGTCAATATCAAGCGTTCCGTTTGATTTAAGCTTTTCGATTCCTGCGTCAAACACTTCACTGTCAAGCCTGTAAACACAGCTCATAAATGAGCTTTTTGATACCAGCTTCGCTTTCGTTGTTCCTGTAATCGTAACCGTATCGCCGACATTTAAATACCCTATCTGACAAGCATAAGGCATTGTAGACTTCAAGGTAAGAGTCTGTGACTGGTTCTCGGGATTTGTCGAGGTTATCGTTATAGACTCAATCTCATTAAACTTAAACGCTCCGTAATACTGCCCTGCCTGCGTAACCGTATACTGAAGCGACAATGTTGAGTTCTGATTATTAGTTTGAGTACTGCCAACTAACGATACATCAGTAAGCCTTACGCCGAAGCCGTCTATAATAAGTCCGGAGTTTAAAATATCATCAGTTATATCTATAGAGAATTGAATTGATTTTCCCTCTACAAATTCAAATCCGTTTATTGTACGGCGGTTATCCTGATTATTCTTGCTGTAAAACTCAATATTAGCGCCGTCTGCCCAAAGTGACTTGTCATTCATATATTCAAAAGTAACCTGAATCTTTTTGCCTGACGCATTTTTAAGCTTGTCTGGAGTTATTTCATAAACAGTTCCTGCCTTTACTCCGCCAACGTCACTATCACTGTCGTTAAGAGGCATAGCTTTGCTCAAAAGAGAAACTCCTTTATTTGCACTAAGCGGCTCAAAGGCGTGAAATCCCGTGTTGTTCTCTTTACTTGTAACCTCGCAGTTTATACAGCCATCTGTTGATGTCATTGGCGCATAGTAAAACAGAGGATCTTCACTTTCCGTCATCGCCTTAAACAGTTGATTCTGATAATAAAACGGTATCGTCGAAACAACATCCATATCGGCAATGTTATCGCTCGACATAAATCCCAGCGGAAGGTATGCCTGATTTTCATAAATCTTTACTCCGCCTTGGGTATCAACCAGCTTGTTATACTTAGTATCAAGAAGATCTCCGGTTTTTGCAATAGTATATTTTAAATTTAAAACTGCATTTGTAAACGGTGTTGTTGCCGCATAATAATATCTGTTTCCTGCCTGAGAAGCCAAAATTCCCAAATTACGCATATACTGTGAGATTTCACAGTTTATCATAGAGGAAAACATAGATATTCCTCTATACTGATAAAGCGCCGGATCATTTATGGTATAAGATTTTGACATCTCTAATCTGTAAAAATCATCATCTCCCGACTCGTATTTGTCTAAAAGCTTCTGAACATTTTCCCCATTTGAATAATATGTGGAATAAGAAGATGTTCCTACTGCTGTAGTTCCTGCCGTAACGTTTGCATTAAGTTCAAAAAGCATTGGGAAAATCATTATAAACGCTATTGCCTTGGTATTTAAAAGCCTGAACGCAACAAGCACTAGGCATACCATATATCCAATGCCTAAGTACAGATTACTATTAAAGGCATCATTCTCCATTCCCGACAGCTTTGCAATCCACAAAAGCAATGCTAGAATTACCGCACCTCCGACAATCATTATCCAGTGCGACCGATCAAGCTGCGTAAACGCCCTGTAGCCTATCGCCAAAACCGCAAACACAAATAGGAAAGAAAATCTGAATGGGATCATATTAGTAAAATGGAAACCGTTCCATATATAATCCAACACATTATAGTTACAGCTTAATATTAAAAATCCGATAATTACTATATATACTGCCTTTTCTCTTATAGAAATCTTGTTGCAAAGAATCATAACTCCGAGCATTATAAGCGCCAAAAGTCCGCTGTAAAGATTCGGAAGTCCTTCCTTGTGAGAAGGGGTGCCAAACGCCAAAGAGTTTGCTATTACGTTTGTAAAGGTATCATAAAATTTAAATGTATCGGGGAATGTGGAGCTTGCCGAATAAGCGTGCTGCAAAGCGATATATGCCGGCAAAACCAAAACCGCCGTCATACCAAGTGCAATTACAGTAAACAAAGCAATTTGACCAAATCTCTTTAAGAACATTTTGAAGCTCGGACGAAGAATAACGTTTACAGCAAAAAACATTATTGCAACAAATACGCAGACAAAAAATCCAACATAGAAATTCGAGAAAAACGCAAGTGCCAATGCAATAACATATGTTTTATATCTTCCCTCTCTTACGAGAGCATATGTTCCCAAAAACACAAGAGGCGCTAAAGCTACTGTATCGAGCCACATTACGTTCCAATAATATCCCATCATATACGCTGAAAGCGCATAAGGAATCGCAAACAAAACGATAGAGAAATCATTTCTTTTAAACACACCGCGCAAAAACAGCGACATGAACATTCCGGCACAGCCTATCTTTATGCAAACGAAAAGCGCCAAAAACTCACGCAAATGTTCACTTGGGAGAAAAACCGTTAGAAAGTTCAGAGGACTTGCTGTATAATATGACATAGTCGCTAAAAAGTTGCTTCCCAATCCGCTTCTCAATGTATATAAAAGTGAGCCGCCGTTTTGAAGCTTATCCTGCATTTCCTGCAAAAACGGGAAATACTGATGCCAGCAGTCAACAACTAACATCTGATTATCGCCGTCCGAAGAAAATCCGACTATCCCCTGTGCCGCAAAAGCAAGCGCCATCATAACAAACGGAATTGCAAACGACAATACTATGAAGAAATAGTTGCCGGCGATTCTTACTCCCTTTTTATTTAAAATATTCTTAGCAAATTTAGGCATTTTAAGATCTGACTCGCCATCATCGTGACGTTCAAAAAAGCCCTTGTTTTTCTTTTTAACGCTGTCCAAAACTTCATCGCCCTTCGTGATTAATCTTTGCAAATAAATCTCTAAACAAGAGATAAGACAAGTATATCACAAAGCTTGAAAAAAGTAAATGCTTTTGACCGTTCTTATTGGTATGAAATGTATTAAATAATCAGAAAATAAATATTTCCGACTTTATACTGAGAATATATTTTTAAGGTGATCATCTCACGCTCATTTTATTTTGTCCACGGCTGCAAATATAAACGCAGGCGCACACGAAAAGATTATACATATTACAAGCTGAGTTGCGTTAAGAGAGAATGTGTTAAACACAACCGACAAGAATGGTACAGTTATGCACAAAATAAGCACCAAAAACGAGATAACTCCAGATATAATCAAAAATGGGTTGTTTAAAAACTTAACTTGAAAAACTGACTTTGTTTCCGATTTGCATTCAAATGAGTGTATTAGCTGTGACAGCACAAGAGTAAAAAGAGCTGCTGTTCTTGCAATATCAACGCTTCCGGAAAGCTTTAGAACTGATGTAAACGCACCGAGCGTACAAAGTCCGATAAATATTCCCCTGAATATGATCTTGCTTAAAAGTCCATCCGAGAAAAAGTTATTTTCATTTCTCGGCTTTTGTTTCATGACCTCATCTTCTGTAGGCTCAAGTCCCAGAGCGATCGCAGGTAAGCCGTCTGTTGCAAGATTTACTAAAAGTATTTGCGTAGGAAGCAAAACAGGCGGAAGTCCTATTAAAATTCCGAACAGCATCGTTACTACCTCTCCGATATTACAGGAAATAAGATATCTTACGAACTTTCTTATATTTGTGTATATACCTCTGCCCTCTTTAACTGCGTCTACTATTGTTTCAAAATTATCGTCAAGTAGTATCAGATCTGCGGCTTCTTTTGTTACGTCCGTTCCGTTTTCTCCCATAGCAATTCCTATCGTAGCTTCTTTTACAGCCGGAGCGTCATTAACTCCGTCACCTGTCATAGCAACATTTTCTCCTACGCTCTTAAGCGACTTTACTATTCTCAACTTATGCTCCGGCGTGACTCTTGCAAAAACAGTCTTGCTTTCAAGAACATCCATCAATTCATCATCACTCAGCTTATCAATCTCATCTCCCGTTATTGCTTCGCTCTCATACCTTAAGATCCCTGCCGACCTCGCAACCTCACAGGCTGTAAGCTTGTGATCACCCGTAAGCATCAAAACTCTTATTCCGCCACGCTTGCAAAGAGATACCGCCGACGGGATGTTTTCCCTTAAATTGTCAAGCATTCCGACTGTTCCCAGAAAAATAATATCCTTACCGAGAGCCTTTGAAAAAGCAAGCACTCTCATTCCTCTTTTAGCCATTTCTTCGCCCTTTGAAAGAATTTCCTTTTTCATCTGCATTGTAAGCGGAACTAGTTCATAACCGTCATAAACCTTTGTACAAAGCGCTAAAACCACTTCAATAGATCCTTTCGTAAAGGCAAACTGTCCTTCTTCATTTTCTGCAAAAACCGTCATCATTCTCGTCTTTGCGTCAAACGGTATTTCGTTTATACGCTTATAGTCTATCGTTTCCTTGTATATTCCTGCTTTCGCAGCCATTATCAAAAGAGCGGATTCTGCGCTGTCGCCGCTTGCATTCCAAACTCTTGCGCTCTTATCACGGTTTCGCTCCTTAGCGACTGCAGCTCTGGCTATAGACGCATTGTTACAAACAACAGCGCAGTCCAAAAGATATGCCAGGTCAGGCTTTTTTTCAAGTCTTACTTTCTTGCCGTCACTCGTTATTTCTCCTGACTGAGAATACCCCGTACCGGAAACCTTATATTCGTTTTTATAAGTAGAAATCTCCGTAACCGTCATTTTATTCTCGGTAAGCGTTCCCGTTTTATCTGTGCATATCACCGTTGCCGAACCAAGCGTTTCAACCGAATGGAGCTTATTTACTATCGCTCCTTTTTTCAGTATTCTCCTGACCGCAAGCGCCAAAGCAATAGTTACCGTTGCGGGAAGGCCCTCCGGTATCGCCGCAATGGCTACGGTAAGACCTGTCATAAGCATCGAAAAAGGATCTTCTCCTCTTATGATTCCGGCAGCAGCTACCAAAACACACGCCGCCATACAAATAATAGCCAAGGTTTTTCCTAAGCTCTGAAGACGCTTTTGAAGGGGCGTTTTTTCCTCTTCAATATTTTCTATCATTCGGCTCAGCTTTCCGGTCTGAGTCTGCTTTCCTATCGAAACTGTTTTACATACAGCGTTTCCCCTTGTAACAATACACCCCATATATACCATGTACGGAAGATTTAGGCTGTCGGTATCAGGTTCGTTTTCATATTCTCTTTTAATGACTGACGAGGACTCTCCCGTCAGTATAGACTCATCGCAAAACAGGGAGTTTGCTGACAGCACTACCGCATCGGCAGGTACTTTATCTCCCTCCTCAATTTTAAATACATCGCCTTTGACAATATTTTCGGCATCTATTGTTTTTATAACTCCGTCCCTAAAAACACGGGCCTTCGGAGCTGTCATTTTGTTCAGCGCCGCTAAGGTCCTCTCAGTCCGAAATTCCTGAACGAACCCCAAAACCGCATTGAGCATTACTATTATTATTATAGTAAGAGCGTCATACACCTCGCCCAGTACAATAGATATAAGCGTTGCACAAAGCAGCACAATCACCAAAAAATCCTTAAACTGATTCGAGAAAATTTTAAGCGCTGAGCTTTTTGATTTTGACGCAATCAGATTCTTGCCTTCCTTTTGTCTTACGTTTGCTTCCTCTTCGGATAAGCCTATGTAATCAGTATCAGTTGCAGCTTCCTTATTTAAAATTTCCAGCATTGTTTTGTCCTCCGAATAATCACTTTGTCCTTTAATGATTATTCGCCGTTTTATACGGTTATGACTTGTACGAGTAATAAAATGCTTTGTGAAGTGCAAAAATCCCCACCGAGAAATCTCAGCAGGGATTTTTTTAATAGATTTACCTTAAAAGGTGGTGTCATTTAGGTAAATCTTCCTCGTATATCCCAAATTGGGATATTTTTATTATACCATAGTGATATAATAAAGTAAAG
>USCU01000075.1 GCA_900553335.1 uncultured Ruminococcus sp.
AAAGCACAGCTAAATTCACCGCTGCCGCAAGAGCGATTATCACAGACAGCCATATGTTAGTATTATAAAAATACTGCTTATCTATATTTACTGTTGCGACCTCTAAAGTGTCGTCGTCTACCATATCACCGAAATATTTTTTAACAAGAGATATGTATTTGTTGTACTCTTCTACTGTTAAAGGCTCAGTAAATTTAACACAGAAGTTATCCCACAAATACATATCCTTTGGAGCGCTTGTAAAAGGAATTATTATCCATGCACCTCTTGCCATTTTACCTATTACTTTATATTCTATACCGCATAACGTAATGTAAGTTTCTCCGTTTTCTTCTCTTATTGTTGCCGGTTCAAGAATGTCGTTTTTTATGCTATCCAAATCAGCAATGCAAACTGCTTCACCACTTTGAAGTTCATTATCTGTAAACCAACGCCCAGACACAAGCGTTCCAGCTGCACTTTCATCTTCGATTCTTGAGGTTTTTTCAAAAGTATATTCTCCGTCATGCTTTGCTACAAATAAAACTGTGCTGACGGGAACACTTTTATACTCATTGCTATATTTCACATAATCTTCCATATTCATAGGCTTGGTAAAAAACTGAAACAGCATATAATCAATTTTTTTATCAAAATAATCCGTAAGCTCTGTATAAAAAGGCTCTACATCGGCATGAGTTAAAGGATTATAGTAATTTGTCAATTCGACAACATACAGCATATACTCAAAGTCATTTTCAGCTAGTTTTTCACCTTTTTCTTTTCCGCTGTCGTAACCTTCATAATACAAGCCTTTTGTTGATAAAAACTCTTGATCGTAACTCTCTTTATAGTTCATATACACACCATAAGAGAGCAGAAGTATCAGTATAGAAACAATTTGGCAAAAGATAAACAGCACAAAAACCAATCTGTTTTTAGTGACAAACTGTTTTAGGTTTTTTAAAACGTATTTCATGTGTTATACCCCATTTATGTAAATTTAATCAACAGTCTGCCGACATGAAGCCGACAGACTGTTTTTTAGTAATTAAAATGTGTAGTTTCTATCAAGAGTTGCTACAATGGGGCTTACTGAAACAGATCCTATGTGAAGAACTGCCGAGTGTTCATAACGATATACTTTATTCCTTACTTGACCTATTTGACCGGTAAGAGTTTTTCCTGAATAAACAATAGTATTATTCCCATCTGTATCTTCATACTTTCCTGTTACTGTATTACGTCTAGATACATCCACTTCGCCGAAGTAATCTGCCTTCGTAGTACTTGGGTTTACAATCTGCGTTATTGAAGCCGGAGCTTGGCTATATCCAAAAGCTCTTAAACGTACATCCTTATAAACAACATCTCCGTCATTGTAAGTACTTGTACTACAAGTTGAAATACCTTCATCGTCTGCACTGGCTAGACATACTACACCTGTGCATAATAAAATAGCCGCACAAAATACTGCGAAAATAATTTTTTTAAATTTCATAATAATAAACCTCTTTTCTGTCGTATTCCCGACCATAAATTTTTTACGTTTTCTTCATTCAAAATGTACATACCTATATGTACGCTCTTAATTAAACCATCGGAATCGCCTACTTTCGACATAAAACTACATTTTATTTTGTAATATTTTCCTATTATTTAATATTATAGCCTAATATTTGAAATAAATAAATATCAAATGCAAATATTCTCTAAATTTGTATGATTATACAAATTGTTATCTCCATTTAGTTTGTATTGTGTATATAGTGTACAACAAGAACAATTGCTCAATAATTTTATTTATCATAGCATAAAAATTATGCCATATAAGGATATTATTAAAATAAAAAGACACGGGAAAAGAATATTTCCTGTGTCTTGATTTTTATTCCAAATTAACTCCGCATTACGAATTATTTTAAATTTTCGACTTCATCATTTACAAAAGCGGTCCGAACGCTTTAATAATCGAACCTAAGAGCCTTGAAAAAATATTTTTATTGACATCGCCAAGCGTCAGCTCTTTACAGCTTTCAAGCGTTTTTAAAAAGTCGTCCTTTACAGCGTCAACCGCAGGGGAATCATACATAAATACTGCATCCTCAAAATGAAGATAAAGGCTTCTGAAGTCTGTGTTTATAGTTCCGACAACCGCTTTTTTATCGTCTGACACAAAGTTTTTTGCATGTATAAACCCCGGCGTATAACTGTAAAACTTAACATTGCATGGCAGAAGCTCTCTATAGTAACACATAGACATCTGATGAACATACCACTTGTCGTATATTCCCGGAACGATTATTTTCACATCAACTCCGCTCTTTGCGGCAAATGCCAGCGCCGTTAAAAGTTCGTTGTCAATTACAAAATATGGAGCAGTAATATAAATATAGTCCTTTGCCTTGGCGATCATATCAAGATAAACCGTTTTACCGACCGCTTCTGTATCATTCGGACAATCTCCATACGGCTGAACAAAACCGCAGCCATCGCCTGCACGATAAATTTTGTGCGGTCTGAAGCGGTTATAATCCTCGTACTTTGTCTCGTCAAGCTCCCACATCTGAAAAAACATCATAGTAAAGCTCCACACTGCATCGCCCTTGAGCATTACTCCTGAATCCTTCCAATGTCCGAAGCGTTCTTTTTTGTTTACATACTCATCGGCGAGATTTATTCCGCCTGTAAAAGCAGTAGTTCCGTCTATTACTACAATTTTGCGATGATCTCGGTTATTCTGTTCAGAAGTTAAAAACGGCTTAAAGCGATTGAACACCTTGCATTTTATTCCGTTGTCGTTTAAAAATCTGTCATACCCTCCGGGCAGGATCGAAGCGCTTCCCATTCCGTCGTACATGAGCCTTACTTCGACTCCCGACTGTGCCTTGATAAGAAGTATCTCTAAAATTCTTCTCCACATTTCTCCCTGATCAATTATAAAAAACTCCATAAATATATAATGCTTTGCTTTTTGAAGCTCCTCAATAATCCGAGCAAACATCTCCTCACCGACCTTGAAATACTCAGCATCAGTGTTTTTATAAATCGGATAACCTGCATACTCATCTATATATTTTGAAAGTCTTGCGCTATGTCTGTCAATGTCATCAAGCCCGCTTAAAATACTGTTTTCCTGCTTTAAATATCTGCGTGTATATCTGTTTACATTGTCTATTCGCTTTTTAAACATCACTCTGTTTATCTGAGTATGAAGATAAATATAAACCAATGACATAAAGCCCGGAAGCACAACTAAGGGCACCAGCCATGCGATTTTATAAGACGGATGATCGTCAGAGTTTACAATAAATATCGCTATAATACCAGCCAAAACTGTTTGCAAAGCATAAAGCATTGCAAAACCCGAAGCAGTATAAAAATATAAAAACGCAAAGGCAGCGATCTGTAAAACGAGCAGAATGATAACGGTGATTTTTCTTGAAAATGCTGAATGAACATAATATTTTAAGTCTTTTTCCCGTATCTTTAATTTTATTTTTGGCATGACCAAACCTCTGCTTTTTAATTTCTTCCTTTGCGTTTAAAGTATTTTATTTTACACTCTGGTTTCGATAATGTGTATCATTTCACCGACATTTTTCATTCCCGAAACCTCGCCCATTGTAAAGCGAATTCCAAACTCGCTCTCGACGGCTGATATAAGATTAATATGTTCAATGCTGTCCCAGTCCTCGATATCGTCAGCAGTTGTTTCCTCATCTACAACAATATCCTCATCGTCAAAAACATCCTGAAAAACCTCATTAAGTCTTTCAATAATATCCATCTTATCCATATTTTGTTACTCCTTTACCTCTATTACTTTATTTTTTTGTTTATATAAATGCGTATCAAGCACCCATTCGGTATTGCCGTTTTCGTCCTCTGAGATTTTCTCAAACCCGAAATCCTTATAAAGCTCAGATACCATTTTATTCTTCGCTGTAGGATAATAATACCCCACAAGCTTTTTTATGCCTTTATCATAAGACTTTTTTACAAGCATGTCAAGCATAGCGTACTCCATATCACGCTTTAAGACTCTACAGCTCATAAGCCAAAGAATTATATCAAGAGCATCTCCGTTTATTTTTCCGATAACTACCGAAACTATTCCGTTATCTCCGAATTTATCGCAAAGCCGTCCGCAAAGTCTTATGTATTCATCACTTTCAAAAACTTCTTCCATCTGCGGCTGTGTAAAACGCTTTGTGGTAAGATTAAACTGATTGCTTTTGTTTGTAAGCTGGGTTATGCGCTGTAAATCTACTGTTTTAAAATCTCTTATCTCACCTATCATTTCTAGACTTGAAAGATAATCGCTGTAGCTTTTGAATTTGGCCTTCTGGCTGTTTCGCTTGGCGTTTGCCTCATACATTTGATTTCTTTTGAGATCGTCATCGGAAAAAGCCGTCACTTCAAAAAATCCGCTGCGGTCAAGCGTTTTTATATAACTATCAACACCCTCCATCAAAGGCGATGCAATCCCAAGCTGTGATGAAACTATAGCCCTCTCGGCAGGGTTGTCATCTACAAAAACAAAGCTTTCCGGCAAAAGTCCTATTTCGTCCGCAGTATTTTGTATATTTACGTCCTTTGGATTCCAGTTAGCCTTAATTGATATAAAATCATCGGGACGAAGCACCGAGTCAGGGTGATTAAGTCCTGCGATTGCATTTTCCTCATCATTTTTGGAAGCGACCGTAAGCAAAACTCCAAGATCCTTATGCGCTTTTATATATTCCTGAAACTCATAATAAGCTTCTGCTTCTGCGGTTTCCTGCCCAATAACGATTCCGTCTACTCCGTCATCTCCTACGATTCCGCCCCACAGGGTATTGTCAAGATCAAGCGCAAACGCTTTCTTGTTCTTTCCAAGTACTGATTTAATAATATTCGATATGTTATGACAAAGAATAGGTACAGCATCAAGACAAAGGCTGTATTTATACATATACCACCACTTAGGATCACTCCACTTTGAAAGTCCGTAATCAGAGCAAAGATAATTTATATCGTTTATATAAAAGCTCTGATTATTCTCGGCATACTCATAAAACTTGATATTGAGCCTTGTCACAAAGTTAGCAAGCCCATGAACATCGCTTGCATCCTTATTACCGAGAAGCCTGTAAAAAGGCTGTTCAAAGTTATTTTGAATAATTACAGAGCCGAAATTTTCTTTTATCTTCTCCCACATAACCTCAAAATGGCTATATTGATTTTCAAGAGCCGAGAGTATCTCTTCGCGGCTCATTTTTATATTTATTTTTTCTGTTATATTTCGTACTGATGTGTGGATATATACAATATCAGGAGAAAAATCATAAAGCTTTGAGTCTTCAAACATAACGTCCTGCCAATACTGAGCGTATTCACACTCATAAAACTCAGGTTCAATACCCTCATTCAGCAAAAACAACTCAAGAATGGACACTATATCGCTAGTTGTAGAACCGCCCAAAACAGCAATTTTCTTTTTTATTCTCTTTGTATCCAGCGATATAAGCTCTCTTTTAAGCTTCTTTCTCTTTTTTAAAATCAATCCGCTGTCAAACGGAAACTCAAGCTCTAACATTTTGTTCTCCTATTCTAACGTGTTTTAAGGCGTCGTATCGGTTACCGGCACTGTTGTAACAACAGCCGCCGTTGTCAATCCGGTGCTTTCGGTATTTTTAGTTCCAAAGGTAACGGCCGTAGCGCTTGTAATCTCTTTCTTTTCATCAAACTTTTCACGTTTGATCGAGCTTTTATTTGCCCCCTGAATAACGGTGTTGTCAAGCTTAAAGCCAAAAAGGTCAGTAAAATGGTTTGCAAACACTTTAAGCTGTTCCCTGTTTGGAGTGGTATCGGTGAAAAATGTGTTTATTCCCGACGTGTATTTACCGCTTATGTAATCGCTTACAGAAAATTTCGGAAACTCAGCATAATTTCTGTTTTCACTTGGCATAAAACCGCTCGGTCTTTTTAGTACAAGCAAAGCTGCTGCAATTGATAAAAACACAACCGTTACAAAAACTGTATTAAACATGCAAAGCGCTGTCTTGTGACCGTTGAATTTAAGCTCATCTTCCTTTTTCTTGCCTTGATTTTTAATTTTAGAAGAAGCTTTTGTTTTTTTTCTTGGAACAATTTTTACATCTTGGGTTTCTGATATATAATTTTTTTGTTTTTTATTTTCGTCCATAGC
>USCU01000076.1 GCA_900553335.1 uncultured Ruminococcus sp.
TTTAAAATTGGGTCGATTCTTTTTAATTCTTTTTTACTGTAATTTCCAAAAATTTTGTCCATTAAACTCATTTTCTGCTTTCCACCTTAAATATATTAGGTATAGATAACTATACAAAATATATTATACATCAAATACGTAGATAAGTCAAATTAAATTTTGAGCGGTTAAATATATCCAAACAAATTGATTATGTGTTAAAAAACACCGCTTTTATTTGACATCCCACCACCAAAGTAATATAATATATTAAAAGAATACAGCAAGGAGGAGATAATCATGTCGGATTATAAAAAGGGTTTTAAACAGTTTGTCAAAAGCGCTGAAGAAAAACTCTCCGATGGTGCAAAAAAGGGTGCGGATTTCGTCAGGGAGAAAGCGCCAAAGGCAGCACATTTTGCAAAAAACGGAGCTGATAAAGTGACAGGTTTTGCTAAAGAGAACGCTTCCAAGGCAGCAGGATTTGCCAAAAAGAGCGCTCCGGTCGTTAAAGATTTTGCCAAAAGCGTGGGTGAAGAACTGCATGATGCAGGAGTCGAGATAAAAGAATTTGCGTCAGAAAAAGTTAATGCTTATAAAAACCGCAACAATATAAAAGTCTACACCTCAAGCGATGTAATAAATTATGAATCTCCGTCCGAGATTAATAACAAAGACGATGAAAAGTAAATAAAAAACCTTTCGGAAATTTGTGTATGCAAAATCATATAATGCTGTAAAACGCTTGACAAGAATAATTACAATTAATAGAGGTGACCGATGCAATCGGTTTACCTCTGTTAAAAATTGAGAAGGTGTTGTGATGAACGAACTATGTATGATTATCAAGGATATGGTAAAGCCCAATTTTTTAAACATAAAAACTTCTATTAAGACATATGATAGGGATGCATTATGCTGCGGCGCACCATGCTGGAGATGGGTATACCATGCACTTCATTCGGCGGATAAGTGGTTTATTAATCCTTTTTTATATACAGAACCGGACTTTCACGAGGAGGGCATGGATGATCCGGACAAAAGCTGCTCCACAATATTATCAGATGAAATGCTTTTGGAATATCTGGACAGTATTGAAAAAAAGACCTTAGAATATCTTGATTCTATTACAGATAAAATGTTATATGAAAAGCCTGAGCATTGCAGATATACAAGAATGGAATTGGTATTAAGACAGTTTAGACATATTTCATTTCATACAGGAATGCTGAATGGGCAAACTGCATTGTCCGTCGGAGAATTTCCAATGTGGGTTTCAGAAGTCGGAAAATATGTGGATGACGGCGTATTTTTCGGAAGATACCGAAAAGGAAAAATCCAGCTATAGCTATATGATTTCAAATAAATGATAATACTTATTAAAGGCATTACATACATATGAAATAAACTGTAAGTTGAAAAAGAAAAGAAAAAGCCTTTAGGAAATTTTTATTCCGAAAGGTTTATTTTTTGCATTTTTTCATATACGAGCAGATCCCGCTAAGTTCGCATTCTTTGCATTTTTCTCCCCTTGCCTTACAGGTTTCTCTTCCGAAAAGCACCAGCCTGTGGCAAAAATCATTGCCCTCATGGGGTTCAATTACTTTTCTTAAGTCATCCTCAACCTTTTTTGGATCTGTGTTTTTTGTAAGTCCAAGTCTTCCGCATATCCTTATGCAATGAGTATCTGTGACAATAGCAGGCTTGTGGTAAATATCCCCGACGATCAGGTTTGCGGTTTTGCGCCCGATTCCGCTGAGCTTAGTAAGCTCTTCTATCGTATCGGGAAGCGTATAATCATATTCATCTCTTAGCTGAATGCACATTTCCTTTATGCTCTTCGCCTTTGTTTTATAAAGTCCGCATGGCTTTACTATTTCCTCAATTTCAGCTATATCGGCGTCCGCAAAATCGTCAATAGACTTAAATCTTTTAAACAGATCCTTAGTGATAATGTTCACCCTAGCGTCTGTACACTGCGCCGAAAGCCGTGTTGCGATAAGAAGCTCATGAGGATGTTTGTACTCAAGCGAACATTTAGCGTTCGGATATTTTTCTTTTAAAAGTCTGACCGCTTCGGCGGCTTTTTCTTTTTTTGTCATTTTATTACCTCTGTACAATAAATTCTATTTATGAAATTTCAAGTCAATTCCTGCCAGTTTTGCTTGCTTTGCCAAGTCCTTTGTCTGAATCGTATATAGACGATTATCTTTAATAAAATGAGTTGCACACTGACGAAACTCAAAATCAACATTTTGCCTTTTGCACTGCTCTCTTATGTCAAGAACCCAATCAAAGTTAAGCGGTCGTCCGTTTTTGTCAGACTCCCCTCCGACTACTACCAGTTCTATACCGTTAAGATACTTTTCAATATTTATGCGTTCCAGTAAAGGCTGTGCTGTAATACACTTGTGCTTTATCGGGAGTCTGTCAAAAACAGAAAGCTTTGAGTCTGCGTTTCTCTGATTCTCAACTGTACAGCAAACTACTACATTGTCATACCCTTCTCCCCAATCATTTGGAATACAGCTTAAAAATCTTTCAATTCTTTTAGTTAAGAACAAGAATGTCAAATCAGATCTTTCATTCATCATTTTAAAACATTCTTCCCGCCACTCATCCGCTTCTTTAATTAAAAAATCGGTAGAAAAACAGGTATACACTATTCCGGATTTTATTTTTAGGCTTCCGTTCTTATATTTTTCAATTGGCTTATAAAAATCTTTAGTTTTAACAACGTCAGAAGTGTTTATATTTCTTTTGAAATCGCCTTTATGTATATAGCAATATTTACATCCTTCACTTATCCTTTTACATCCACGCCAAGGATTCCACATTGCCAACACACACACCGCCTTTGCTGCTTATTACCACTCAATAGTATCTATATCAATCGGATCTTCATTTATCTCTACCCGGCTTACTTTTGCATTTTTGAGAGTTATTACCCTGTCCGCCATAGGAGCAATAGCAGAGTTATGCGTAATAACGATCACTGTCATTCCTTTATTTTTGCAGGTGTCCTGCAATAGCTTTAAGATCGTCTTTCCGGTATTGTAGTCAAGCGCACCCGTCGGCTCATCGCACAAAAGCAGCTTTGGATTTTTTGCAAGCGCACGTGCTATAGAAACTCTCTGCTGTTCTCCTCCTGAAAGCTGAGCCGGAAAGTTGTTCATTCTCTCCTCCAGTCCTACGTCCTTTAAAACTTCCTCAGAGCTTCTCACATCCTTGCATATCTGCGTTGCAAGCTCGACGTTTTCCTTTGCAGTAAGATTATTTATGAGATTATAAAACTGAAATACAAAGCCGACGTCATTCCGTCTAAAGGAGATAAGATCTTTCTTTCTGTATTTTGCAATATCTTCACCGTCTACTATGATACTTCCGCCGTCCGAAGTGTCCATTCCTCCGAGCATATTAAGCACAGTCGTTTTTCCTGCTCCTGATGCTCCTACAATAACAGCGAACTCACCCTTTTCGATTTCAAAGCTGACGCCGTTTGAAGCGTGTATTTCCACTTCGCCCATTTTATACGTTTTATAAACATCTTTAAGCTCGACAAAAGCCATTACGATTCCTCCGTTATGTTTAAGCGTTTAGCCTGACTTAAAAATCTATATTGTCAGGATCATGACTATAGATCTCTGCATTTAAGCCGTCAAGCGCCGACATTTCATCGTCAGTAAGATTAAAATCAAATATATCGGCATTGCTTATAATTCTGTCCTTATGAGTTGATTTCGGGATCGTTACAATATTGCTTTGAATGTCCCACCTAAGCATTACCTGGGCAGATGTTTTGGAATGCTTGTCAGCAATCGACTTTATAACTTCGTTGTCAAAATATTTGCCCCTTGCGAGTGGACTCCAAGCCTCGGCAACAATTCCCTTTTCATTCATATACTCACGAAGCGCCGGTCTTGATCCAAACGGCGAAAGCTGAAGCTGATTTACCGCAGGCATTACATCACAGTTTTCCTCAATTTCCTCTAAGTGGTGCTGTAAGAAGTTACTTACACCTATGCTTTTGATCAATCCTGCTTTATATAAGCCTTCAAGCACACTCCAAGTTTCTGTGATGCACTCTTTGACGGGCCAATGGACAAGATAAAGGTCAATATATTCAAGACCTAAAGCCTCAAGACTTCTGTCAAAGGCTTCTATCTGACGATGCTCTCTTTGGTGGTTGTTCCAAATTTTTGTGGTTATAAAAATCTCTTCTCTCGCTATTCCGCTTTCCCTTATCGCCTCGCCGACTTCCTTTTCATTTCCATAAAAAGCAGCCGTATCAATAAGCCGATAACCTGCTTCAAGCGCATTAAGAACAGCTTGTTTTGTATTATCTCCCGACTTGTAAACGCCAAGCCCGAATCTCGGCATCATTACTCCGTTATTGAGCTTTATTCTTGACGATATATCCATATCACACCTCGTTAAACATTAAATCTAAATAATACTATGTCCCCGTCCTGCATAACATATTCTTTTCCCTCAAGCCTTACAACTCCGTTTTCTTTGGCATGAGCCATGCTTCCGAAACGCATAAGGTCGTCAAAGGACACTACCTCGGCACGGATAAATCCCTTTTCAAAATCAGTATGAATTTTTCCAGCCGCCTGCGGAGCTTTTGTTCCCTTTGTGATCGTCCAAGCTCTTACCTCAGGCTCTCCGGCTGTAAGATAGGAAATAAGCCCCAAAAGAGCATATCCCTCTTTAATAATTCTGTTAAGCCCTGAAATCTCAAGTCCAAGCTCCGACAAAAACATCTGCTTGTCCTCATCACTCATGTCCGCGATCTCCGCTTCGATCTGAGCGCAGATAGGAAGCACCGCAGAGCCTGTGCTTTCTGCGATCTCCTTTACAACTAAATAGTTTTTGTTTGTTTCAATATTTTTTACAAAATCGTCCTCAGACATATTAGCGGCATATATAACAGGCTTCAAAGAAAGCAGCGGCGTTTCCTTTATCCATTCCTGTTCGTCCTCATTCATCTCAAAGCTTCTTGCAGGTTTTCCATCTTCAAGATGACTTTTCAATTTCTCTAAAAATTCGCATACAGCAACAAGAGATCTATCGCCCTTCATAGCCTTTTTAGTTCTGTCGATTCTTCGATCAAGCATTTCTATATCCGAGAAAATAAGCTCAAGCTCTATTGTTTCAATATCCCTTTTAGGATCAATGCTTCCATCGACATGAACGATATTATCGTCCTCAAAGCATCTTACGACATGAACGATCGCATCAACCTCTCTTATATTTGAAAGAAACTTGTTGCCAAGCCCCTCGCCCTTTGACGCACCCTTTACAAGACCTGCAATATCAACAAATTCAAGCGTCGCAGGGGTAAATTTCTTCGGGTTATACATTTCCCTTAACTTTTCCAAACGCTCGTCCGGAACGGAAACTATTCCTACATTTGGCTCGATCGTGCAAAACGGATAGTTTGCAGATTCAGCTCCTGCGTTTGTAAGCGCATTAAAAAGTGTTGATTTTCCTACATTCGGAAGTCCTACCATACCTAGTTTCATATTCTGTTTCGCCTTTCTGTCATTTAAAATTTTATTCCTTCATCAAGATCCTCATCACAGCAGTCACCGCAGTAATGATTTCCATTATTGTTTCCGCAGTGTATCCCCTCTTTTACGGGAGCTAACATGAAACCCAGTATTACACCCAAAAGCAAAAACGAAGTACATTTCCAAAAGCTTCCCCATTTTTTATTCTCCATAATATTTCCTCCATGTCTATTCAACCGATTTAAGAGATTCCACCATTTTGATTTTGCTTAGTTTAAAATATAAAACGAAGTTTACCAGAGCAGCAAACAAAATTGTCAGCACCGCTCCTAAAGCATATGCCCACCAAACAAGCTCTCTGTTAAACATTACGAGGTCGACCTCAGACGTGCTTACTACAAACTTGTGCAGAAAAACTCCGAGTATATTTCCAAGCAAAATGCCAAGCACACATGAAATTATATTCTCTCGGTAAATATAAGAAGCAACCTCTCCGTCATAAAATCCCAAAACCTTAATAGTTGCTATTTCCCTTACTCTCTCGGTTATATTTATGTTAGCAAGATTATAAAGTACTACCACAGCAAGCGCACCTGCACACACG
>USCU01000077.1 GCA_900553335.1 uncultured Ruminococcus sp.
CTCTATGGCTCTTGGAATTTGTTATGAGCTTGAAGAGAGAGGGTTCAGAATTCCTGATGATGTTTTTGTAACAGGTTTTGACGGGATAATTTCAAATATTATGCATGAACCTGCGCTAACAACGGTTGAAGTGCCTTATAAAGAATTAGGATATTCAACACTTGAAGCTGTGCTTGAATACCTTGAGAACCGGGATGTAGACATTAAAGCTTTTGAGAGTAAGTATCTTATCGTATCAAACCCCAGTTTTTTTGGAAGCTGCGGTTGTGAAACGGATGAGAGAAGTATCAGAAATAATATAACAAAGAAATTAAGTATTGAATCTCACAGAAGAAATTACATGAATTCTTATTTTATAAGAATGTCTACAGAGCTTTCTACTTGTGAAGAAATACTATCCTATTTTGAAGTGTTAAAAAAATATGTTAATGAAATGCAGGTTTATGCTACATATCTTTGTTATAACACTGAGTATACTGTAACGCACGAAATATATGACGATTCCTTAGTGGATTACACTTTGCCGGCTAAACAGGAACTTTCGGATAAGATTTGCGCTAATATCATCAGTAAGAATGGTAAAATCTGCAAGTCAAAAACCTTTGACAGGGCGGAGGTTTTGCCGGATATGTTTTGTGATGGCAGTGACTGCAGGGAATACTATTTTGTTCCTCTGCATTTTCTTTCCCGAACGTTCGGATATATAGCTTGTGAGGTAAGAGGGGATTTGGGAAGCGGTAATACCGCTATGTTTAATTCCTGGGTAAGCTATATTGCAATATCTCATAATAATGTGCTTCAGCAGATAAAATCTAAAAGATATACAAACGTCTTAGAGGATTTATATAACAAAGATCCTCTTACAATGCTTCTCAACAGACGAGGACTTTTTACCGAGCAAGAGGAACTTGTTAAATATGCAGCCCAGAACAATCTGAGCATCATGGTGTTTTTACTTGATCTTGACAATATGAAGGGTATTAACGACAAATTCGGCCATTCGGCAGGTGACTGTGCACTTTTGATAATAACCGACAGTTTGAATGCAGTCAAAGGGGAAAAGGATCTTGTTTGCAGATACGGCGGAGATGAATTTCTGGTTTTCGGGATAGGTTACAGCAAGGAATCTGCTGAGGAATTAGGACGAAGATTTGAGAGAGAGATCGCTCTTTGCTGTCAACGGGATAAAATTGCGTATGATTTAAGTGCAAGCTATGGCTACAGCATTAGCAAAAACTATTGTGCCGATGACTTTGACGAGCTTTGCAGTGAGGCTGACAGAAATATGTACAGTCAGAAGAGAAGCAAGAAAAAACATAAGACCGAATAATTTACATATAAAAACAGTAAACGCCCTGCGGTGAGTATAACCGCAGAGCGTTTTTGTGATTTCAAAAAATGAATTAATTCTTCTTGTTTTCTATCGCATCGGTTTCATAAATGAATTTTACATCGCCCTTAACGCCTTCCGCAATTCCTGAAAATGTGTTGTAATCTTCGCTGAGCTTTTGAAGCTGTGTAAGTCTGTTGATGATTGGCTCAATGTCGCCATCATAAGTTTCTATTATCTTGTCGATTCCCTTGTTTTTAAATTCTTTCATTCCGTCATTAAGGGTATATGCTCCTTCAGTCAGCTTATTTATACCTGCAACAAGCTGTCCCGAACCGCTTCTGAGTTCTGAAATACCGCTAAACAGATTATCGCTTCCGTTCGAAAGTTTTGACGCACCTTTCATAAGCTCAATAGTAGAGTTGTAAACTGTGCTAGTGCCGGAGTTAAGCTTTATACTGCCGTCTGCAAGCTTTTTGAGTCCGCTGTTAAGCGACTTTGATCCGTTTGCAAGCTGAGATACTCCTGATTTAAGATTTGCCGTACCGATATCAAGCTGCTTTGCACCTGTGCTTGCAGATGACACTCCATCGGACAGACTTTTTGTGCCGGACGAAAGAGTATTTGCACCGTCAGCAAGCAGTTTGCTGTTTGAATAAATTTCAGATGCTCCGTCTGATACTTGCTTTGCTCCGTCTGAAAGTTGTTTGGAACTTGTATAAAGCTGACTTGTTCCGTTTGAAAGTGCTTTTGCTCCGTCATCTAAAGCTATTAGTCCGTTATGAAGAGTTTGCGCTCCGTCAGAAATCTTGGAAACGCCTGTCTGCAACGCTTTGATAGCTTCCGTAAGCTCTGTGATATCTGTGTCAGTATCGTTTAAACCGCTTTTGAGTCCTAAAGAGATTTGCTCCTGACCTGAAATCGTTTGTTTTAAGGTTTCGATCATGCTGCCAATAGACTCATCGGGATTCTTCTCGTAAATTTCCATAAGACCGCTTAGAACCTTCTTATTGTATTCAATAGTGGTATCAAGGCTGTCGGCAGCTGTTCCTACTGAATCTGTAATTGATTTTATTTGTGCAGGTATATCCGATGTACCTGAAGCAAGAGCGTCCAAACCATCGCTTATTTGGCTCATGCCGTTCACCAAATTTTCAGATCCTTTTTTTGCGGAAGAAATCCCCGATGAAAGCTGACTTGCTGAGTCGTTGATTGCTTTTGCGCCTTCTGAAAGCTGTGATGATCCGCTTGCAACATTTGACGCTCCCGTATTAAGACTATTCGCACCATTTGAGAGCTGTTTTGAACCGTTTGCAACAGATTCTGCTCCGTCTTTTAAATGCTTTGCACCATCGTCTGCGCTGTCAAGTCCTTTCAAAAGCTTAGAGGAACCGCTTTTAAGGTTGCTTACGCCTTTATTTAAATTGGAAAATCCCGAAGTAAGGACCTCTGAACCGCTGTTTGCAGCATTGATTCCCTTTACAAGATCGTTTGTGGAGCTATCAAGTGTTTTGGTTCCGCCTGCAAGTTTATCTGCGCCGATGCTGAGTGCTTTTGCACCGTCATTGAGCGTCTTTGATCCGTCGTAAAGCTGATTGATGCCGTCTGTAAAAGTTCCTGTTGAGCTTTTAAGCTTTTTCAGTCCGTTGTAAAGCTCCGATGTACCGTCAGTAAGCTGTTCGGATGCATCTGCAAGCTCACCAAGCTTATCTTTAAGCTCATCTATGCTGTTTATATTACTAAAATCAAGCTCTGAGAAAATTGAGCTTGTTCCTACTGTAACTGTCGTTCCCATTTCAAAATCCTTAACGTCAGCCGAAAACTCAAAATATTCAGGAATTTCAATTTCATCGTTATCTTTAAGTCCAAGACTTTCTTTAAGTCCCGGAAGAGCACATCCTACTGCGATTTGCCTATCACCATCGGAAACAATCTTACCGTTAGTGATCTTAACGTTTGAGAAGATATCTCCGTCAAGCACAACTCCTGTAGCCATCATAAACGGTGTATACATATCTGTATTTACTCCGTTTATTTCTACAGTTTCTTTTGAGTTGTTTGTATAATCGTATCTTACGGTGATCTTGCCGCTTTTTCCTGCAAGCTCATTCGGAGCAACAGATTTGCCGTTCAGTGTATAGCTTATCTTTATATCCACAGGAAGTACAGAGTCGCTATAGCCTTTGTAATAAATATCTCCGCCATTTGTGTTCCATGTAAGGCTGTCACCGTTTTTTGAAAATCTCTCATCCGTTTTTACATTCTCTATATCTGTCAGAGTTGAAATATCGGGCAGGGAAGTTTTGCCTTCGGGATTCTTAAGCCAGTTGCTTACAATGGTCTTGGTTTTAGTACCGTTTGCATCCGTTATGACATAAACCGTTTCGCTTTTTGCCTGTTCTTTGAAACTTGAGTTTGAAGCTGATGCGGGAATATTTGTTTCTTTTTCGCTGACATTTGCAGATGTCTGCACAGCGCTTTCGGTATTCTTAATATTATCGGAATGTGAAACAGCGTAAATTCCAGTTGAACCTGCTGAGATAAGAATAGCCAATACTGCGGCAATAATCTTTGTGTACTTTTTCATTTTAATTAGCTCCTTTCGGTTGTTTTAGATAAGATTTTGATCTTTTTTTCGGTTTGATACCTATTGATGTATTGATAATGATTTTGTCAAAGAGCATGAGCATTGACGGCAATACGCAAATTACGGTTGCCATACTGATAAGTGCGCCTCTTGACATAAGAGTACATAGCTGTGAGATCATATCAACACTTGAGTATATTCCGACTCCAAAGGTTGAAGCAAAAAATCCAAGTCCGCTGACGATAATTGATTTCATTGAAGTAGAAAGTGCGGTTGTGACAGACTCTTTTTTGTCTTTTCCAAGACTTCTTTCAGATTTATATCTTGTGGTCATAAGTATTGCATAATCTACTGTTGCTCCAAGCTGTATCGTGCCTATAACCACCGATGCGATAAACGGTATGGTAGTATTTGTAAAGCACGGAATACCCATGTTTACTGTAATTGCAAATTCAATGACCGCAACAAGTATAATAGGCAAAGAAATTGATCTCAGGGCAATGAGTATTATCACGAAAATAGCGGCGATAGATACAATATTTACTACTTTGAAGTCGTGGTCAGTAATGCTGATAAGATCCTTAGTTGCGGCAGCCTCACCTATAAGCATTCCGCTTGCGTCATAGTTTTTTATTATATCATTGAGCTGTTCAATCTGACTGTTTATTTCATCTGTCGCGACCTTATAATCAGAACCAAGCAGCATCATCTGCCAATCTCCGCTTTTTAATATGCTTGTGACGGAGTCCGGTATTATCTCACGGGGAATGGAAGAGCCAATAAGGGTATCAAGGCTCATTGCAAAAGAAATCCCGTCAACATCTTCTATTTCGCTGATCATTTTGTTTGCATCCTTGGCAGACATATCCGAATCGCACATAACGATATGTGTCGAAGCCATTTCGTATTCCTCATCAAGCTTTGCATTTGCAACAACGCTGTTTAAATCCTGAGGAAGTGTGTCGGTAAGGTTGTAATAAACACTGGTATTCATTTGTCCATAGATTGCCGGAATCAAAAGAGCAATAAACAAAGTAATAAATACTGCATTATGCTTTATAATGAAGTTAGATACTTTATCGAGTTTTGGAATAAAATCCTTGTGCATTGTTTTTTCAATGGCTTTATCAAGAATAAGTATAAAGGAAGGAAGAACAGTAATACAGCATATAACTCCTATAATAACGCCCTTAGCCATTACAATTCCCATGTCAAGTCCAAGCGTGTAGGACATAAAGCATAGTGCAAGAAATCCTGCAACTGTTGTAACCGAGCTTGACACGACTGATGAAACCGTCATGCCGATGGCTTCTGCCATAGCCTTGTGCTTATCGCCGGGATTATTTTCCTTTTGTTCCTTGTAGCTGTGCCAGAGAAATATTGAGTAATCCATTGTTACAGCAAGCTGCAGCACAGCCGTAAGCGCTTGGGTAATAAACGAAATTTCACCCTGAATGATATTTGAGCCAAGGTTATAAAGTATCGCCATGCCAATACTCACCATAAAAATTATAGGGATAAGGAATGAATCCATTGTAATTGCAAGAATAATGCAAGTCAGGATAACCGCTATGATGACATACATCATAGTTTCTTGCATAGTCAGCTCCTTTATGTCCTGTACAATAGCAGTCATACCGCTTATAAAGCATTGTTTTCCTGCAATTTCTCTTATTTGCTCTACAGCTTTAAGCGATTCGTCTGCTGAAGTTGCCTTATCAAAGAAAACAGCCATCATTGTGGAGTTCTCAGAATTAAAGAAATCGTAAATATTTTCGGGAAGAACTTCTTTAGGGAGAGATATGTCCGCTATAGTGTCATACCACAGAACATCGCAAACCGCATCAATATTTTGAATTTTTTCTTTGAGTTTAACAACGTCTCTGTCCTCCATGTCCTCAACTACCACAAAGGCAAAACCGCCCTTGCCGAATTCTTTGAGCATAATCTCCTGACCTTGCATTGTTTCTATATCTTCGGGAAGATATGAGAGAATGTCATAGTTGATTCTAGTCTTAATTATGCCAAGAACAGATGGAAAAAGCAGTAACAGCGCAATTATCACAATAGGTATTCTAAGCTTTACAACGCCTTTGCCGAACTTATACATAT
>USCU01000078.1 GCA_900553335.1 uncultured Ruminococcus sp.
GCAGAGTACCTCTTTAGAATCTGAAATATAAAAACGGGTGAACGGTGCTTGTTACAAGCATAACGCTTGATAAAATCAATATCGCAGCATTGCATATAACCCCTGCGGAGTTCACAAGGAAATATGAAATCCTGAATTTTGAAGCAAGCCTCTTAATAAAATCTATTATCGGGAATGAGAAAAATACAGCTGCCGCCATTAAAATTATGTACTGAAGCATAAGAGTTTCACTCGTAGCATCAACGAATTTATTTCCTCCCGCACAAACGAGATTTTTAAAGAAAAGTCCGAGCGAATCAAACGACTCAAAGTAAAATATACCAAAACCTATCGCTATCACAAGCTTGCTGTATATATGCGTCAGAAGCGCAGGCCACCTTTTAAGCCGCTTCTTTCCGATCTTCGTTTCGATTAATATGAATAATCCCCAATAGAGTCCCCAAATTATAAAGTTCCAGCTTGCTCCGTGCCAAAAGCCTGTACAGAACCATACAAGGAAAAGGTTTAAATACTGCCTTCTTTTACCGAATATCGGCAGGTAGAAAAGATAATCCCTGAAAAAACTTCCGAGAGATATGTGCCATCTCTGCCAAAACTCTGTGATATTTCTGCACATAAACGGATGTCTGAAGTTTTCATCAAAATGAAATCCGAATATTCTTCCCAAACCTATTGCTATATCGCTGTAGCCTGAAAAGTCAAAGTAGTACCAAAGGCCTACCGCAATTGCGCCGTACCATGTTCCTATAGCCGATAAACCGTTGAGCGCTGAGTATCCGTTTGACGAATCCCCGAAAAGTCCTGTTACAACAAGGCTTAGATTATCAGCGATCAAAACCTTTTTGCCAAGTCCTATACAAATTCTTGAAATTCCCTCGGATATATCAGCAAGAGATGTCTTTCTGAAGTTTATCTCCTGTTCGATAGTCGCATATCTGACAATAGGTCCCGCAACAAGCTGTGGAAAAAGAGACACATACATCAAAAATCTCATAAAGCTCTTTTGCGTCTGAACCTTGCCCCAATAGCAATCTATCGTATAGGATATTGTCTGGAAAGTGTAAAAGCTTATTCCTATCGGAAGCTCTATTCCAGGGTCAGGAATGCTTAGTCCTGTTGCGTAATTTATATTATCTATAAAGAATCCAAGATACTTAAATACAAACAATAAGCCCAAGTTAATTATCAAGGATGCCGCAAGTCCCAGCTTTGCGCCGATTTTCCCCCGATAACGTTCTATCACCCTGCCGTTCACATAATCTACCAATGCACTGAACACCAAAAGACATACGCATATAGGCTCTCCCCATGCGTAAAACACCAAAGAAAATACAATCAGCACAAGATTTCTCCAAGCAAGATTTTTACAAATAAAATATAGAATCAGACAAGCAGGGAGAAATATGTACAGAAAAAATAAATCCGCAAAAATCAATTGTTTTTGTTCCCCTTTCAATACATCAAAAAGCCGTTTGAGTTTTTTAAAATCCTTTGTCCAATTCACAAATCAATCAGACAAGGCATTAAATTTCAGTACCTTTTATTATAACAAAAACCGTACATACAGTCAATCAAAATATCACAAAAAATCCGCCACAATTCGGCGGATTCATTATACATAAAAAACAAGGGATTTTAAAGATCATCACTTATCAGACACTTGTCATTCTACAATGCTCTTTACAGGAGCGTTATCTCTGATTTTCTTATCCTGATTTCTTTTTACAGCTCTTTTTACAATGCTTATTACCATAAGTGCAAATGCCATCAGCACAAATACAGCTATCGGATAATACCATATTTTATATTTGTTATCGAGATCTATTTCACCGCTCGATGTAACTCTGTCTGCCGCAAATTTAATAACTCGCTCGTATGCGACATATAAATATAACACAGTTCCCGAAAGCGATGATATAAAGCTTAAAATATATTTTTTACAAAAGGCGAAAACCAGCCCCAAAACCATAAGAAGAATTCCGACAAGCATTACGTTTGCACTCGCCGTTGTCAATGCACCCTCTTCAGTAACGGTCATAGCTCCGGTATATACACCAACAACCGTAACTCCGCCGTAAAACAATCCCGAATATAAAAACGATGCGAGCATAACAAGCTTCAAAAGCAAATATATAACCGGCTCTTTTTTCATATACTTCTGAGCTGCTTTTGAATTAAGCAAATCCGCTTGTTTTTCCTTTTCAGCCTCTTTTTGTCTGTCCAATCGGTTTCTCTTTGACATTTTTGACCTCACCTCTCGATTTTAAAAATATTTTATCATATATCAAAATATTTTTCAAGAGGGGAACTGATTTGTAATTCGGAATTCGGAGGTCAGAATAAAATTAATTGGCAATGGACAAAGGGCAATCGTTTCGACAAGATTTTACAAAAAAATACCCTTACTTCTAATAGGTATTTATCCCCTGGAGAGCGTTGTCGACTTTGTCGATACGTTTACACAGAAAAAGCAACGCTTCTTTGTGTTTCAATTTCTAATTACGAATTAAACTAAATTCCATTGAAAAAATTGCTTCGTTTAAACTGTCGTGATAGAGAGATTATACTAAGGACGCGTCGAAAAATAAAAATGAAAGGAGCAAAGTATGAAAAAAGCTGTTAGATCCATTTTAATAACTTTAATGATTTTTTTAATTATTATTCTTTCTCTTGCAGGTTTTTATTCAACATCAATTCCTAAAAAGCTTTATTATGAATCATACAAAGATATAAATCTATCTCCTTTTTTATCTCTGTCAAACGCAAGCTATACGCCTGCATCAACTAATGCACCGAAAACAAAAACCGTTATGCTTTTTAACTCCCTCCCCATAGGAGAAATAGAGCTTGTCAAAACGAGCCGACCTTACGTCATTCCAGGCGGAGATCCTATAGGCATAAAGCTTTTGTCAAAGGGCGTTTTGGTAGTTAAGCTTGGATCTGTTGACGGAGTTTGTCCTGCAGCAGACGCAGGCATAAGCGTCGGGGATATAATTTTATCCGTTGACGGAAAGGAAATAACTTCAAATGAAGATATTGAAAAAGCTATAGAAAACACCGATTCAAAAGAAATAAACATAACTCTTGTTCACAAAGGCAAGGAAAAAACCGCAACACTGAAACCGGCTTTATCAAAACAGGACGGCTGTCATAAAGCAGGGCTTTGGGTTCGGGATTCCTCTGCCGGAATCGGAACTTTGACATTTTACTCTGCTGAAACCTCCGGATTTGCAGGACTCGGACACCCAATATGTGATGCAGACACAAACGAAATGTTTGATATTTCAGAGGGAAGCGTATGTCAAACCAAGATAACGGGCTATCAAAAAGCAACAAACGACAAAGCAGGCGCTCTTGAGGGAGAATTTACAATCGGAAAAATAAACGGTGAGATTTTATCTAACTGTGAGTGCGGAATTTACGGAACCTTGTCCTCCTATCCCGAAAAACGTGACGCTGTTCCCATCGCGTTCCCTCATGAGGTCGAAAAAGGCGATGCCAAAATTTTAACAACAATCAGCGGAACGACTCCAAAATATTATTCCTGTAAAATAGAGCAAATAATCACAGACGGAACAAAAAATCTAGTAATAAGAATAACCGACCCCGACCTTTTAAATCAGACAGGCGGAATTTTACAAGGAATGAGCGGAAGCCCTATTATACAAAATGGAAGACTTGTCGGAGCAGTAACTCATGTAATGCTTGATACAAGCGACATGGGCTACGGAATCTTTGCACAAACCATGTATAACGAGCTTTCAAATGCTGTTGTCGAAAATAATATGTCAGAAAAGCTCGCTTCTTAAGAATGCCACTCGACCTTTATCGTTTTCGCTAGTTAAAAACAAGATGTTATAAATATTTGTAATATCCCGTGTTATTATATCAAAGCGTACTAATTTTTTCGTGAAATATATAATAATTCATCTTGATATGTCGAGAATTTTATGTTATTTTATGTTTTGTACACTTGCATTGTGTAAAAGTGTATGATAAAATTATTCAATAAGGGGATGCTTTAAAAGTAACGGCTGCTTTTAAAAAACTCTTTAGTTTTTGGAAAAAACGTGCCTTCTTAATACCGATCTCAAATCCGCTGCAAAAACGGCGATCTTTTGAATAATAAAATATATGGAGGGTTATCGACAGAAAGGAATGATTAAAATGAATCAGAAAATCAAAGTGCTTATTGGCGACGACAGTGCAGAATTCGGAGTAAATCTTGCGAATGCATTACGAGGAATGGGGTTTTATGTAATAGCTAGAGCAAAGAACGGAGCTTCGCTTTTCGACGCAATTAAAAACGAAACGCCTGACGTTGCTATAATAGATGCGGTTATGCCAAATCTTGACGCTATTGAGCTTATAAAGAAACTCAATTCTTCAAACTACAAAAAGCCGCACATTATCGTTGTAAGCTCGTTTGACAACCAGTTTGTTGAGCGTACAGTCATGGAGCTTGGTGCTTCGTATTTCATGCGAAAGCCGTTTGAAGCAAAGGCTCTCGCTGAAAGAATCAATACAATTATGGGATTCTCAACAGTAACCGAAGGGGGATTTTTCGTCCACTCTTCAACATCTCAGATTAACCTTGAGGTTATGATAACAGATATTATTCACCAAATAGGAGTACCTGCTCATATTAAAGGCTATCATTATCTCAGAGAAGCGATAATGCTTTCCGTAAACGACACTCAAATGCTTGAGAGCGTTACCAAGGTTTTATATCCAACCGTTGCGAAAAAATTTAAAACAACTCCTTCAAGAGTTGAAAGAGCAATAAGACACGCTATTGAAATAGCATGGGACAGAGGCGATATTGACACACTTAACTCATTTTTCGGATACACTATCGATGTCGGAAAAGGCAAGCCTACAAACAGCGAATTTATAGCTTTGATTGCTGATAAGATAAATCTTAAAAGAAAAACTGCCGTAAATTTCTAATCAAACAAATACAAAAAAGCCTCCTGTTCAATAAAACAGGAGGCTTTTGCTATAAAGTATTAAATTTCTTCAGTATCTGTAACGACAACATTTTTTACCGCTTCAGCAATCTCTTCATCAGCGCTTTCATCGTCAACGTTAATATTCTCTTTAAATCCGTCATCGGAAACCTCAAACTTTGCCTTAAGCTTTTTATTTTCCTCTTCGCAAAGACGCAAAAGCTCCTCGATTGCTGTGTTGCTTGCAGACTGCTTGATTTCTTCCTTTATTCCAACGATTTCCTCAACCGGTGTAAGCGGCTCGGGATTTTCTTTAATATCTTCCTTTATCACTTCTTCCAAAAGTTTTTCTTTTTCTTTTGTAAGACGCTCAACTGCCTCAATCTTTTCCGCTTCAATTGCCTCAACCTGTTTTTCAAGCTCAAGCACCTTATCTCTATGTCCAAGATATTTTTTAGCATTATTCTTCTGTTTCCACCATGAATGAAGAGCTAAGAACACAATCATCAGCAAAAGCGGGGTTAAAACTAAAAGGATCATTCCCTGTATTGTACCGCTCTGAACAATCGCCCAACCGATAAAGTGATCCATCTTGTCTGCTACGCCGACGATCTGCGATGAATTAACAACAAAGGATTTCTCACTTGTATCAAATCCTACCTCATACATTACCGCATCATTTTCAGTTAAAATATTTTTAAGACGCATAGCGGTCGTACCGTAAGTAGCAACATTATCTATTACTATTACTCTTCCGACATCGTCCTGCGTAGGTACTTTATTAGTCACAAACAAAAGCGTATCCTGCGGTACATCCGTATCTTCGCCTGCTTCCATGTCAGTTGTTCTTACCACATATAGGCTTGTACCCGACACAGACGGCGTTACATTTTGATTTTTAAAAACGAGCTTTACCGCAATTACCCACGCCGACGTAAAAATCAAAACTATAAGACAAAGAATTCCGAACACTTTAAAAGGCGATGTTTTTCTTTCTTTTCCAGCCATTATTAATTCCCTCCCAAAAACCATTGTTTTTTATTCATAAGCCTGTCTCTTATACACATCTCCGAGC
>USCU01000079.1 GCA_900553335.1 uncultured Ruminococcus sp.
GTTGTACTGTCACCTATTTTTTTATTCTTAAATTCCTTGTTATCAGCAAGCCACATTCTATAGCCTGTTACGTTTTGTTTGTTTAAAGCGATTTTGAGACTTGAATATCCTATTGATGACTTTGATACATTTACTTTGCCAAGCGAAACCGTTTTTGTAGCGCAAGTTAATTCAATCGGCGCAGACTGATATGCCTTTGATCCGACCGTTACATAGTTTATCACTTTAATATAGTAAGTCTTGTTGTTGGCAAGACCGCTGAAACTAAAAGAAGTTCCTGTTCCTTGAATCTTCTTTGCATTTTTATAGCTCTTATTGTCCGCAAGATATACTATACTTCCGCTTACACTGCTTTTTTTCAGTTCAATTTTAATCGAATCGTATGTCGCAGATTTGCTTTTTACAGAAGGTTTTGCTACTGATTTTGTTGCGCTTTTAAAATTAACCGCATCAGAATAGTATTTAGTTCCGTCCACGGTCATATATGCATAGGCCTCAACGTCATAGGTCGTTCCGCTCGAAAGGCTTGCTATGTTTATCGAGTTTTTTGAGCTTGAAAGATCTCTTCCCGAAGCCTTTTTATCGACATCGGTTATTCTCACTCTATATCCGCTTATTTCACTTTCTGTTTCAAAATTCACAGTAATGCTTGAAATGTCCGATGATGTGTTCTGAAGCCTTGGAATAGCTACAGGCTCTGTCTTTGCAGCAACATATCCGCCTGAAACCGTTTTAGACAATTTTTGCATTGAACCTAAAGCCTTAAAATAATATGTTGTATCAGGCTTTAATCCGTAAACGGTAATAACCTCTTCATTGCTTGTTGCCGTTTCAGCTTGTGAAAAATCTCTGTTTTCCGAATATAAAATGCTGTAGCTTTTTGATCCTGTATCTGTTAATGTTACTGTTGCGCTGGCAGAAGTAGTATCAATATCCTTTACATATCCGTTGTGCTGTTCAGCAGATGCATTTAAAACGAAAACCGCTAAAGCAACCACTGCAGCAGATAATGTTACAAGTCCAACTGTTACTATTTTTTTCAGCATATAGCCACCCTTTCTGGTTTTGTAATTAATTTGTAACCATTTGCCAAGAATTGTAACACTTTCGTTATCGACTGTCAAGCAAAACCAAGGTTTATTAACCAAATTTTAATATTTGAGGTGCTATTTGAACGATTTATTCTAAAAAAGCGCTCGCTGTTTTGTAATCATTTACCAACTATATATGAACAATTAGTTAATTTGTTTATAGAGTTAAAAATCATACTATGTTTGTATAACAAAAAAACAGCAGCCTATTATTAGCTGCTGTCCTCAGTTCGTCAAAAAAACACACTGTTAAAATATCACCGCGTTGGCAGACATGCGCTGATGCAGAGATAACCTGAGAGAAGATCAGCGGTACAACCCGCTTTTCGATGAAAAAGGGGTACCTAAGGGAAAACGCAAAGCGAAATGAGCGAAGCTATCAAAGTGAGTGCATTTGTCCTGTGGAGTGTGGTACGGCAAATCTGCCACGCTAAAACAGCAGACTATTCTGTCTGCTGTTTATCATTATCCGTTTTTAAATTTTTCCCTGTAATAGTTTTAATAGTTTCGTTAAATCCTGTTGATGCCAATCCGCTTATTATACCGATTGCAATAGCCGTTACTAAATCGTTTGCGGGAAAGTTACTCATAGTAAAATACCCCAAAACCCCTAAAACGGCCCCGCAAGAGCCTGTTATAAGAGGTATAAATCTACTTTTAAGTTTAAATGCTTTAGCTCCTATACCCATAAAATAACAAATTACCACTATCGGTACAACTGTCACTAAATTTGAAATATCCATAGTTTACCTCCTGTTAATTTGATTGTCTTAAAACCCTGTTTCGTTTGATAATATATCCATGCCTTTCACACGATTGAAAATCTCTGTTCCTGTTGAGTTTCCGCCAAGAGAATGATAAACGCTGTATAAATTTTCAAAATTTCTCAGCTCGCTTATGCTTACCTCACCTTTTGCTATAAGAGCTGTTCCTATGGAAAGTATTCTATCCTGTAAAATTGCTACAACACCGTCCTTTAGTTTTTCCTGCTCGGAAAGCTTTCGCGATATTCTCTTATAGCTGTAAGATAAAACGGCAATTGTTCCCGTCAATACGATCTCTCCGATAAGACTTAATATAAATTCCAAACCTTAAACCTCCTTTTACACTTAAATATCTGCTTAAAAAAAGCCCCTCCGAAGAAGCTAAAATCAGCTCATATATTGCATGACAAGATGCAACAATGCTTTAAAAGTTCAAATGCCGTTTACATACCATTAATATATTATATTTAAAAACCGGATTTAGGTGTAACCAACTGCTTTGCTGATAATCATACGGTGCATACCTCAATCCGTTCATTTTTAATCAAGCATTAAATAATTGTGAATAAATTTTAAAATCGCCAAAAAAGCCTTGATATATGTATGAATTTGATGTAATATATGATTCAGGCGCTTTAGCGATTTAAAGCGAATAAGTGGAGGCAGTAAGTATTAAAGCATAAACTGTTTAAGACTAGTGAAAAGGATGTAGAAAAATGACAACACAGGGAGATTTAATTTCATTCCGCCCGGACGTAAGGGTACTTGACGCAACACTTAGAGATGGAGGTCTTGTAAACAACTTCCGATTTACTGATGAATTTGTGCGCGACCTTTATCATACTAATTTAAAATCCAATGTGGATTATATGGAATTAGGTTATAAGGCTTCAAAAGAAATTTTCAATCCCGATGATTTCGGAAAGTGGAAGTTTTGCTCTGACGATGATGTTTTTGATATTGTCGGCGACAATAATACTAATTTAAAGCTTGCTTGTATGCTTGATGTAGGAAGAACTGATTTTAAAAACGATGTTTTGGACAGTCAGAACTCTCCGTTTGATCTTATGAGAGTGGCAACTTATATTCATCAGATTCCTTCGGCAATCGAAATAATTGAGGACGCAAAGAAAAAGGGATATGAAGTAAGTGCAAATATAATGGCTATCTCAAAGATAAACGATGAAGAGCTTACACAGGGCCTTGAGCTTTTGGCAAAAAGCCCCGTTGATATTATTTATATAGTAGACAGCTTCGGGGCGTATTACCCCGAACAGATCGAAAGGCTTTCTCAAAAATACCTTGAGATAGGAAATAAATACAATAAGCAGATAGGTATCCACGCACACAACAACCAGCAGCTTGCTTTTGCAAATACTATTACAGCTTTAAGGTATGGTGTAAGCTGGCTAGACTGTACGGTAAGCGGAATGGGTAGAGGAGCAGGAAACTGCTATATGGAATCGCTGCTCGCATTTTTGAAAAATCCCAAATACAACCTTGTGCCTGTTATGGATTTTGTTGCAAAGCATATGCCGGCTATTATAAGTGAAGGTAATAAATGGGGATATGATATCTCGTATCTTCTTACCGGAATTTTAAACAGCCACCCGTCATCAGCTATCAAATTTGTCAAGGACGGCAGGCATGATTATACTGCATTCTTCCATGAGCTTTTGGATCTTGAATAAAACATCTTAACAAAAAAGGGAACTAAAAACAGTTCCCTTTTTTTATAGCCTTTCCTTAACAGGCTTTCCTGTAATTATTCCCTTTGAGCCTGAGGCAATATACACTCTGCCGAACTCTCTCGGATCCCCTGTTATTCCCGTTACCGTTCCATAACATTGAGTGTCATCATTTATTCGCACAAAACTCTTTGCATAATCGGTTGAACGCCAAAAGCCGTATTCGCCTCCTAAAACTCCCGTTGTAAATATTGTAACAGGACTTTCATCGCCAATCGGCTTTCCGAAGCCAACACCGCATATTTTGTCCTTATCTGAAGTGATTTTTTGAGAATAAACTGCACCGTCCTTTAACTCAAGTCTAAAAAGTCCGCTTTTTCTTAAGGCTATCCAAAGGCAATGTGCTTTTCCCGGCTCAGCTCTCGCTTCAAAGCGATTATCGCCAAAGCGTTCCTGCGGTTCTTCAAACTTGTCACCGACAAGATTTCTCTGAGTAAAGGTTTTTCCTTTGTCTTCGCTTATAAAGACAATTCCTTTATCGTTTATCGCCCATATCAAATTCTCGTCTACTCTGCATGAATATATTTTTATAGATATAGGATCATCAGCGTAATTTTTACTTCCGAAAAAGCTTGACAAGCTCCAGTTTTCACCTTCATCATCGGTATAAACGACCGTATCTGAATAAAACCCACGGTCAAGTCCGCTCATCGCCCATAGTATCCGCTTCTCGTCTGAAGTCATTGCAACCCAGCCTGAATCAACGTTCGGCTTTTTTATATTCTCGATTATTTTATCAATCTTTTCAGTAAGTCCTGACGGATATTTTAAAAGCTTAAAGCTTTTCCCCTGATCTCTTGTAACTATAACTCCTCCCTTTGTTTCCCCGGTCCAATTTCCTCTAGGAGTCGCTGCAAAATAAACCGAACCAAAATCTGAGAAATCTGCGTTAAGACAAGTTATATACCTATCGTTGTTTTCGTTCGCAAATGTATTTTCAGCTCCGTTTTCCAAATCCTTAAACACAAACCCTCCGAGATCCCCGACAAGGTCTATGCACCTCACCTCTCCTTTCGGAGGAGAATAGACGTTCATGTGAACAGTTTCTTCAATCCCGTTGCATTCGGGTGAAAACAAAACCCTTCCTCCTGATTTAGCTTCAGCCAGATTCCGTGTCATAAAAACGCCGGTTCCTGTATTAAACAGCATCATATTGCTGTCAAAGGGATTTATTTTCACATCGCTCATCCAATGTATCAAAGAACGGTTTCCGTTGTATTCAGGCTTCATATATGAAACGGTAAAGTCGATCTTACCCTCTTCAAGCCCTTTTAAAATAATACTGAAGCTGTCCCCGTTGTCGGTACTCATATAAATTGCATCGTCACCTCGCATAGAGCCTATTTCCGAGATGACAAGCATACCGTTTCTGTAGCATACTCCGGAAAGTCCCGATCCAATCAAAACCTCGCTTTCGCACTCCCCAGAAACCTTTCTGTCCAAGTTTTCAAACGGTATGTTTAATGGGGTAATATCTTTATCTAATGTGAGCCCGTTGTCGGTCATTTTATATCTGTATGCCCTTGCGTCATAGCAAGGTGCGCTGTCGCAGGAAATCGCATCAAACCCGCCGAAGCCCTTTTGCACCTGGGTGAATGTCACAAAAAGATATTCATCGCTGACTGCCGCCCGCTGGGGAACAAATCCCGGATGCTCGCAAACAGGATCTGTGATAGGCTTTGGAATATCAAGCTTAACAAAGCTTTTTAAATTATCGTAGGACGCAAAAAGAGTATGCCCTCTTACCGCTCCCGAAGCGTTAGCTTCACCGGTTGCACCAATAATAAAAAACTCTTTTTTTCCTAATCTCTCCTTATATATAAAGGTTAGGTTCCGTTCCGAAAAAGGTTTAATGTTCTCCCAGCTCTCTCCATCATTATCCGAAATAAACAAACCTTCGCTTTGTGATGCAAAATAAAGCATTCCGTCCTTTTTTATAAGCCGTTCACCGGCACTTCTTCCGATAAAATTTCCATGAATACTGCATGGAATAACCCTTTCTATATATGTTCTCCCGAAGTCATTGCTTATGTAAAGCCTTCCGTTTTTATGATCTCCGCAGGCGATATAAATCCGTTCTTTTATTTTTTCATCAAGAGCAATCCCTATCGGATAACACCTCTTTGAATCTATTGCTTTTACATCATCAATAAGGCAGATCCATTTGTTTTGCAAAAAGTCAAACCTGTACACTCCGCCTATATCGGTTCTTGCATATAAAACACCTTCGAAATTATCGCTGAATACAAATCCTGTTACAAATCCTCCGCCTTTTATCGGAATATTTTTAAACTCATATTTAACCGGCACAAATCTCCCTCCTCATAAAGAAACGGCTGTTTTTCCCTTAAGGTTATTATACCATAATTTAATTGCGATTTATCGCAA
>USCU01000080.1 GCA_900553335.1 uncultured Ruminococcus sp.
AACGAGTCTGTTGTAAAATACGGGTCATCGGATATTTTATCAAAATATTTCCGCATAGGTCCTTGGCCCTCTTTTTTTCCGCCTATGCAAGCGTAAGCTATAGCGCTGGGCGGCTTATCGTGTGTATAGGTTTTTTTACTAAACTGTGACATTTTCTTCATCTTCTCTCAAATAATTTTAGGAATATTGTTTCCTGAAAATTTTCATATATTCCATATGTGAATCAAAGAAAATTTAAGCTGTATTTTCACTTGAAAAAGGTGTATAAATATAGTATAATTATTTCATACTTATATATTACGGAGGACATTATGAATACATACAAGCTTTCTGATATTTATTCTGAAGATATGATAAGCTTCCAGCAGAAAAGATACGATAATGCAGCAAAAAGCTTTACTGAGATTTTTTCACAGACAAGTAAGAGATTTTTTTCTGCTCCCGGCAGAACTGAGATAGGCGGAAACCATACCGACCACAACTTTGGAAAGGTTTTGGCAGCAGGTGTTTCGCTTGACGTTATTGCGGCGGTTGCCGAGTCGGACGATAGCATTATTGAGGTCAAAAGTGAGGGCTTTGATAAGGATACAGTTGATATCTCATCTCTTGAACCTTGCGAGGCAGAAAAGAACACTTCTGCTGCTTTGATAAGAGGTGTATGCAAAGGGTTTGTTGACAGAGGATATAGGATAGGCGGTTTTAAAGCTTATACTACATCTAACGTTTTAAAGGGTTCAGGATTGTCTTCTTCGGCGGCATTTGAGGTTTTGATAGGTACGATTTTAAACTCGCTTTATAACGACGGCAAAGCTACGGCAGTTGAAATAGCACAGATAGCACAGTTTGCTGAAAACGAGTTTTTCGGCAAGCCATCGGGGCTTATGGATCAAATGGCGTCAAGCGTCGGAAGCTTTATAACAATAGATTTTGAAAATCCCGAAAAGCCGATAATAAACAAGCTTGACTTTGATTTTAGGTCGAGCGGACATTCCTTGTGCATTGTTGATACAAAAGGAAATCACGCTGATTTAACACCTGAATATGCCGCAATTCCGAGTGAAATGAAAAGCGTAGCGAAGCTGTTCGGAAAAGAGGTTTTAAGAGGGATCTCAAAGGCTCAGATATTGGAAAATATAACCCTTATAAGGGAAAAGTGCGGCGACAGAGCGCTATTGCGTGCGCTTCATTTTGTCGATGACAACGAAAGAGTAGATACGGAAGCAAAGGCTTTAAACAAGGGCGATTTTGATGCGTTCTTAGAAGAGATTAATTCGTCCGGAAATTCGTCATATAAGTATCTTCAAAACATATATGCAAACAAATCGCCGAATGAGCAGGGCTTAAGCGTTGGACTTTACATAGCAGAGAGCGTTTTACAGGGAAGCGGAGCTTGCAGAGTCCACGGCGGCGGATTTGCAGGGACAATTCAGGCATTTGTACCAAATGAAAAGCTACAGAGCTTTATATCCGCTATGGATAATGCTTTTGGCGATGGTGCTTGTCATGTTTTGACGGTAAGACCTTACGGCGGTGTAGAGGTATCTTTGTAAATGAAGCTTGTTATTTTAGATTCTGAAACTGTTTCAAGAAACGGGGATATTTCGCTCTTGCCGATAACTAAGCTATGCGAAACTAAAGTGTATGGATATGTTGAGAACGATAAAGTTTCAGAAGCTATAGGAGATGCAGACGCAGTTATATGTAATAAATGCCTTATCAAACGAGATGTTTTTAAGAACTGCAAAAACTTAAAATATGTAGGGCTTTTTGCGACAGGTTTTAATAATGTTGATATCAAAGCGGCAAGCGAATACGGAGCAGTCGTTTCAAACGTTCCGTCATATTCAACGAATTCAGTTGCACAGCACACGTTTGCGCTGATACTGGATTACTTTAATAAAACGACAGATTATAAGGAGTCTGTTAAAAACGGCGATTGGATAAACTATAAATACTTTTCTTACTTTTACATACCGATTCATGAGCTTTCGGGAAAAACTATCGGAATTATAGGATACGGCGATATAGGGAAAAAGGTGGCTAAGATAGCAGATGCGTTTGATATGAATGTGCTGGCATATACAAGAACTTCTTCGAAAGTATGCTCGCCTGCAAAAGCGGTAACTCTTGAACAGCTGTTGAAGGAAAGTGATATCATATCGCTGCATTGTCCGTTGAATGATGGAACAAAAGAGCTGATAAATAAAAGAACTCTTAGCCTCTGTAAAAATACAGCACTTATTGTAAACACATCACGAGGGGGAGTTATAAACGAGAAAGACTTAGCGACTGCTCTTAGAAACGGCGAAATAGCTCATGCGTCAATTGATGTTTTAACGGACGAACCGATGAAAGAGAGCTGCCCGTATATAGGACTTGAAAATATTACGATTACTCCCCATATAGCATGGGCGCCGATAGAAACAAGAATCAGACTGATAGAAAAAGTTGCTGAAAATTTAAGGGCTTTTATAGAAGGAAAACCAAAAAATAAAGTAAATAATTAGGAGAATGAAAAATGATAGCAATAGGAAACGATCATGCAGCCGTAGAGCTTAAAAACGAGATAATTGAATATTTCAAGGAGAATAAAATCGAGTATAAGGATTTCGGCTGTGCTGAGGGAGAAAAGTGCGATTATCCGAACGCAGCTAAGGTCGTATGTGAAGCGGTTGTAAGCGGTGAGGCTGAAAAAGCGATTTTGATCTGCGGAACCGGTGTTGGTATCTCGATCGCCGCAAATAAGGTTAAGGGGATAAGAGCGGCTTGCTGCAGCGATTATTTTTCCGCTAAGTACACAAGGCTTCATAATGATGCAAACGTGCTTTGCTTCGGTGCAAGGGTAGTCGGAGCGGGACTTGCAAGAGAGCTTGTTGATGTCTTTTTAAATACTGAATTTGAGGGCGGACGTCATGCAAGAAGAGTTGACCTAATAAAAGAAATGGAAGATTAATTTAATTGATAGTTGACAATTGGTAATTGATAATTAAATCCAAAATAACAAAACGCATTTCTGACGGCGATGTGCAGGAATGCGTTTTATTATCTCAAAGTTTGTTCCGACTTCCCAAATTAATTACGCATTTAATTGTCCATTATCAATTGACCATTGAATTATCCAAGCATTACATCTAAAAGCATCATTACTGCAAAACCCGAAACAATTCCCATTGTAGCAAAATAAGGTCTTGCCTTTTGATTTCTTTGACATTCGGGTATAAGCTCATGTACGGCAACTAAGATCATTGCACCTGCGGCAAAGGAAAGAGCATAGGGAAGAATCGTTTCAACATACACAACTAGAATTGCGCCAACGACTCCTGCTATAGGTTCGACAAGTCCCGATGCCTGACCGATAAAAAAGCTCTTTTTTCTGGAGAGTCCTTCTCTTCTCAGAGGAAAAGAAACAGCAGCGCCTTCGGGGAAATTCTGAAGGCCTATTCCAAGTGCTATGGTTATTGCTCCCATAAGGTTTTCAGCTGAAGAATTTCCATTTTGAAGTGCGCCGAAAGCAACTCCGACCGCAAGTCCTTCAGGAATGTTATGAAGCGTTATTGAGAGAACGAGCATGATTACTCTGTTTATTCGCTCGTTGGGTTCTCCCTGAGCGCTGTCTGCCTTTTTCCTTGTGAATGTAACGACTTTATCGGAGATCCACATAAATACAGCTCCGAACAAAAAACCTGCTGTTGCCACAACATATGCCGGAACTGGCGATGAAGCTTCCGCACGTTCTATTGCCGGCTGAAGAAGCGACCAAAAGCTTGCGGCTATCATAACTCCGGATGAAAATCCGAGCATAAGATTGAGCATAGTCGGGTTAGGGGATTTAAAAAATACAACTGTTGCAGATCCAAGCGCTGTCACAAACCATGTTCCGAGCGTTGCGATAAGCGCCATAATGACAAAACTATTCATTTTACACCTCCTATAATCAGTATATCGGTTATAGGGGAAACGAGTGCTTGTACAATAGATCAAATTTTAAGTTAAAAATACAAAAACGGCAGGGTGCAAAACTTCCTGCCGCTTTAAGCTTTTACATTTCGCAGTTGAGCTTTTGAATAAGACTTAACATTTCACCAATACCTTTTTCCTGTGATTTAATAATCGCATTAAGAATAGGCACAAGCTCAGGGCATATGTTAAATCTTAGTGCATTTTTAGACATTCTTACAGCGCCTTTGTGATGAGGAATCATTTCACGCATGAAATTGCAGTTTATTCTGTCGCTTGTATATGCGCTTTTCATACATGCAAACATAATTTTCAAAATGCTGTTTGTGTTGAATGTATAAGCTCTGACAGCCTGACAAGGATTTGTCAGCTCGCTGCATTCATCGAGAATATTTTCCATATTTTTAATACTTTTAGTCTGCTCGGTTATTATTCCCTGTGCGATTTTTATAAGCTCCTCGTTATCTGTATACTTTAAAACGTTTTTTGACATTTCTATTGCCGCTATATGATGAGGGATCATCTGAGCAATAAAGTTGTGCGAAATACTGTCGTTAAGCGGTGCACTTGTCATTTTCTCAATCATGGTGCTGAGTATTGTTTTAAAATCAGAGATATAGTTAAGAGCGTCCTTGTCTGTATTACAGTTTTTGTGCAAAATAATACACCTCCGTCAGGATTAGTATATTCTGCAAAAATCATTATGTGACAAGCGTATAAAAACAGCCGCAGACGTTTGCCTGCGGCTTGTTTTCTTACATATCTTTTATATAGATATATTTCTCATTATCAGGGTCAATTTTCCCGCTGTTTTCAAAGCCTAATGCAGTCCAAAAAGGCTCGCCTGTCACTCCATCTGGAGTAAGATATATTTTCGGTGCGCCGTCACGCTTAAGAACATTTTCAATGTGTAAAAACATTTCTCTGCCGTAGCCTTGACGTCTGTATTCGGGTTTAATATAGAACCCCATAATTGTTCCGTAACCCTTTTCCAACAATTCGGGTAGTATCGGACTTCGTTTTGACTTGCAAACTCATCCGTTTCAAGTATGCCTTTTTATACAGTTCCTGTTCGTCAAACCGAGGTTTTGCCTCCGACTTCCTTCAGACTCCACCTCACAGTGGACGCCATTGTCTTTGGCTAACAGTTCCTACTGCTAAGCCTGTAGCGGACTTTCACCGCCGAGTTCTAACGCATGCCGAGCGCACAAAAGAAAGACAACCGACTTTGTATCAAAATCGGTTGTCTTATTTGGTGCGGGTGACAGGACTTGAACCTGCACGAATTAACACTAGAACCTAAATCTAGCGCGTCTGCCAATTCCGCCACACCCGCAAATATAATTCTTAATTTGGAATTCGTAATGCGTAATTAGAATATATAATTTATATTATATATGTAACGCAAAAAGTTCCGAAACAACAAAAAATATTTTACCATATAAGATGTTGTTTGTCAACCCCAAAAAAGCTGTTTTTATCCATTTCTGTCCTCAAGCAAAAACGTCGCTTCCATGTCGGCGATGTTAAGAGCAAGAGCCAAAGGGAACATATCAAGCGCATTTCCGACTGTGTTTTTATTTTCCTCGCCTGAAAAGCCCATGTGGTATCTTATAGCGAATGCTTCGTCACGTGTGAGCCGCATGAACCCCGAAACTATATAAACGCTCTTTTCACCGTGACCGTAGGGGAGATTGTCCTCAAATTTATATGTAGGGACCTTTATCCATGTTCCCGTTTCATCTTTGACATTTCTGTAATCCTTTTTGTATACATTTGTCTTGCAAATGTCGTGCAGAAGTGATACGATCGCAATGCTTTCATCGGAGAATTCAAGCCCGAATTTTTCTTTTGCCTCAGGACGTGAAAGATAGCTTTTAAGGCAGTCATAAACATTCAGGCTATGCTCTAAAAGCCCTCCCTCATATGCGCCGTGATAACGAGTTGAGGCGGGAGCGGTAAAGAAATCGCATGAAGAGCTTTTAAGATATTCCAGCAGTTTTG
>USCU01000081.1 GCA_900553335.1 uncultured Ruminococcus sp.
CCTCATCACCGTTTGCTTTAACATTTTGGATTATCTCGCCAACGGTTTGAGTTATTTTTTTGTCTGTTTCGCTTGAACGCTTATCAAGCTCGGCAAAGAATTCCTTTTCTGCCTTTCCGTCCGCATATATTTTTCTTATCATTTTGACACCTCTACTTGTTGTTTTCCATTAACTCCAAAAGCTCTTCAATTTCCTTTTGTCTAAGCTTCATTGACACACGGTTTACTATTACTCTCGCTGAGATAGGGGCAATGTCTTCAATTACCTCAAGCCCGTTTTCTTTTAATGTTGTTCCCGTTTCAACTATATCAACTATTCCGTCCGAAAGCTCTAAAAGCGGAGCAAGCTCTACCGAACCCTCGATTTTTATAGCCTCTATATCCATTCCCTTGCTCTCAAAATATCCTCTTGCGACATTTGGATATTTCGTAGCTATTGTTTTTATTCCATATCCTCCGTAAAAAGGACTTCCTTTTTTTGTTGCAAGGGCAAATCTGCACTTTCCAAATCCTAAGTCGCAAAGCTCGAAGAAAGAGCCGCCCATTTCCATAATGGTGTCCTTTCCGACAACTCCCATATCGCAAACGCCGTGTTCAACATATGTAATAACATCGTTTGCCTTTGCCAAAACAACTTCGATCCTTCCGTCAGACACAGGCAAAATAAGCTTTCTTCCCTTTTCTCTTACTGCTGTACAGTCATATCCTATTTTTTCAAAAAGCGACACTGTATCCTTTTCAAGTCTGCCTTTTGTTAATGCAATTCTAAGCGGTTTCATTATATAGCACCGCCTTTCAAATCAAAATCTTTTATTTCGTCCGCTACAAACACAAGCTTTGAAATTCCTTTTTTCAAGGCGTATTCTTTTGTTTCCTCAAGCGTTTTAAAAACTGAATTTTCAACCACGACTCCGTCTTTTGCGAGCGAATTCGAATATCCGATCGCTTTCATGACGTCCTTTAGCTCGCTGAAAACTATGACATCGCTCACCTTTGTTTTCGGAGCTGCGTTATTCTTCAAAAGCAATGAAGCACATGCATTGACATTTATACCGAATCCCGTTGCAGGCTGATCATATCCGAATTCGGATATAAGATGATTGTATCTTCCTCCTGCCAGCACATCCTCGCCGATTCCTGCGATATAACCTTTAAACGTAAGCCCTGTATAGTAGTCGATCTTATTTACTGAACCAAGATCAACAGATAGGTTTTCCTTGATTCCCAGCGTAAGAAGAGATTCATAAACATATTTCAAGTCAGCCAAAATATCTCTTATTGTTTCGTTTACAAAAAGCTTTTCCACTCTTTCAAAAACCTCTTCCTTGCCGAACAAACGAGGAAGCTCCTTTAAAGCTCTTATAACATCGCTGTCACCAAAGGTATCCAAAAGATCGTTTAACGCAGGATAATTTTTATTGACGATAAGATATCTTATCTGCTCCGCTGTTTCATGGTCCACCTTAAGCTGAGCTACAAGCTCTTTAAAAATTCCTACATTTCCTATCTCAATTCTGAAGTTATCAGGATCAATAGCAGAAAGAGCTTCAACAGCCAACGATAATACTTCAAAATCAGCCTTTCTGGACTTTGTTCCGATAAGCTCGATTCCCGCCTGTGTGACTTCATCCGAATGTCCTTTTAAAAGAGCGTTGTTTTCAAAATACGGCTGATTATAATAAAGCCTGAGAGGGAGTGATGCTTCCTTAAGTCTTGTCGCAACAAGTCTTGCAATCGGAATCGTTGAATCAGGTCGCAGAACAATAAGCCTTCCCTTCGAGTCTGTAAGCTTATAGAGCGCCTCCTGCTTAACGGTTCTTGAGCCTTTTGAGAAAACATCGTAAAACTCAATTCCGGTCGTTACAACCTCGCTGTAGCCGTGACTAATAAATATATCAGAAATTCTTTTTTCCGCTTCTCTTTTGGCAAGACATTCGTCAAAAAGCAAATCTCTCGTACCCTCCGGAGTTATAAGCTCGTATCTTTTCATTTATTTCTCTCCATTCTAACTCATAACATTCTATGCTCTATATTTACGCTGTTTACTTTATCGCACTAAAGTGTTATCACATTATCATGCTAGCATAATAGCATAAAAAATTCATCTTGTCAAGCGCTTTTAAAAATTAAACAAGCTATATTGGTTACTTTTCGGCAAATCACCGAATGCACCGATAGATTCAAGAGTATCAATTACAGTTTTTGAAACACCGGACTGACTTTGAAACTCCTCAATAGACAGAAAATCACCGTTTTGAGCTTTTTCATATATGCTCTTTGCAGCATTCTCACCAACACCCTGCATAGATATAAACGGAAGTCTTAGCTTTCCGTCTTCAATCTTATAAATTGTAGCATGGCTCTTATTTATATCAATCGGCAGAAACTCAAAACCTCTGCACAACATTTCATTGATTATCATAAGCGTTTCAAGCGTTCCTTCATCCTTTGCCGTTTTGTTTTCACGAAGCTTTAAGTCTTTTATTTTAAACTGAACTCCGTCTTTTCCCTGCATAGCGCTTTCTGCGTCAAAGTCCTCTCCTCTTACTGTAAAAATAGCAGAATAAAACTCAAGCGGACGATGGACCTTAAACCATGCCAATCGTATTGCCGCAGTTACATAAGCAGCAGCATGAGCCTTCGGGAACATATACTTTATCTTCAGGCACGAATCAATATACCACTGAGGAACGTCATGATCAAGCATATTTTGCTTCATCTCATCAGTTAAAAGCTTAGGTGCATTACCTTTTCTCGTTATCTCCATGATTTTAAACGAAAGTGACGGATCAACTCCGTGATATATAAGATAAGTCATAATGCTGTCACGAGTTCCGATAACCTCTGAAATAGTGCAGGTTCCGTTTTTAATAAGCTCTTGTGCATTTCCGAGCCATACGTCAGTTCCGTGCGACAAACCCGATATCTGCAAAAGATCGGAAAAGTTTTGTGGGTTTGCATCTAAAAGCATCTGCCTTACAAACGGCGTTCCCATCTCAGGGATAGCAAGCGTTCCCGTCTGAGAGCCTATTTCCTCAGGCGTTACTCCAAGTGCTTCGGTAGACGTAAACAGAGAATAAACCGCTTCGTCCGACATATCTATTTTTGTAATGTCAAGTCCGGTCATATCCTCAAGATATTTATAAAGCGTAGGAACATCGTGACCAAGCTCGTCAAGCTTTAGTATAGTATCATGCAAAGAATTGAAATCAAAGTGAGTCGTAATTATATCAACGTCAGTTTTTTCTGCCGGGTGCTGAACCGGGGTAAAGTCGTAAACCTCATATTCATCGGGAATTACAACCATTCCTCCGGGGTGCTGTCCTGTTGTTCTCTTAACACCGGTACAGCCTGCTGCAAGACGCTGTATTTCAGCAGGATTTGCAGTTCGTCCTCGCTCCTCAAGATATTTTAAAACGAATCCCTTTGCCGTTTTTTCAGCTATAGAACCGATAGTCCCCGCCTTAAAAACGTGATCCCGTCCGAAAAGCTCTTCGGTATATCTGTGAGCCTTAGACTGATAATCCCCTGAAAAGTTAAGGTCAATATCAGGCGATTTATCGCCGTTGAAGCCTAAGAACGTTTCAAACGGAATATCATGTCCGTCACGGTGCAGATCAGCACCGCACTTAGGACACTTTTTCGGCGGCAGGTCATATCCGGAACCTACCGAACCGTCAGTTATAAACTCGCTGTATTTACATTCCGGGCAAACATAGTGCGGCATCAAAGGGTTTACCTCGGAAATTCCCGACATCGAGGCTACAAACGATGAGCCTACCGATCCACGAGAACCTACCTGATAGCCATTCTCAACGGAATTTGCAACAAGTCGTTTCGCAATAACATACAAAACCGCAAATCCGTGCTTTATGATAGAATCAAGCTCTCTTTTTAAACGCTTGTGAACGATTTCAGGAACAGGATCACCATAAATCTCCTTCGCTCTTCTCCAGCATATATCCTCAAGCTCTTCGTTTGCTCCCTCGATATGAGGCGTAAACGTTCCCTTAGGAAAAGCTCTAAGCTCGGGATCTGTCATATCGGCAATAAAATTCGTGTTTGTTATTACAACTTCTCTTGCCTTTTCTTCTCCTAGATACGGAATAAATTCCTCCATCATCTCATCAGTTGTCTTAAAGTAAATAGGAGGCTGATGATCCGCATCGGTATATCCTTGTCCCGCCTGCAAAATCGCCCTGAAATGCGAATCCGTTTCATCCATAAAGTGGACGTCGCCCGTTGCACAAACAGGCTTGTTCAAATCCTCGCCGAGCTTTACTATAAACAAATTTATATCTATTAAATCCTGCTGTGTCTTAATTCTGTTATACGGCTCCCGCTCGGAGCGGATCATAAATGAATTGTTGCATACGGGCTGTATTTCAAGATAATCGTAAAAGCTTGCAAGCTCCTTTATCTTCTCATACGGTTCGCCTCTTAAATAAGCTTGTATTACCTCTCCGGCTTCGCAGGCGCTTCCGAGAATAAGTCCCTCTCTATGCTTGATAAGCTCCGATTTTGGTATTCTCGGTCGCTTGTAAAAGTAGTTTAGATTGGAATAAGATACGAGCTTATACAAGTTTTTAAGACCAACTTTATCTTTTACAAGAATGATCTGATGATAAGGTCGTTTTACCTCAAGAGGATTCTCACCGTTGTCGTCGTTTACCTCATATGCTTCGATTCCGTAAATGACCTTAAAATCTCCGCCGTCTTTTCTTATCTTGTCAACGCAGTACATTGCGTCAGGGAATCCCTGACATACGCCGTGATCCGTTATGGCGAGCGCCTTATGTCCCCAAGAAAAAGCTCTTGTTACAAGCTTGTCCGCAGGAGTAAGCGCATCCATTGCCGACATATTAGTATGGCAGTGAAGTTCTACTCTTTTTTGATCATATGTATCCTTTTTAAGTATTCGCTTAACAGTCAAAATATCCTCAGGCTCAATATTTGATGTTCGATCATATGTATCTTCGACTACGTTTCCTCGAAGAATTATTGTTGAACCTTTCTTTATATTTTCTAAAATTGCGTACAGATTATCCCTTGAAAGCCTAGCTCTTTTGTTAGGTGATCCGAGCATCTTTACAGCGTATGAATTTGTATAGTCGGTGATGAAAATATTTGCGATGAGCATTCCATTTTTGGTTTCTCTTGTGTCAAGACTAAAAACATCTCCCCAAACGCAAACCTTCTCCATTCCTAATTCAAGGTTGCTGAGCGGCACAAGCTCAGAGTCAGAAGTTATCTTCTTACCCTTTAAAAGCATTGCGTTGTCTGCATCAAGCATATATCTTGTAAAATCAGCTGTGCAATGAGTAAATGTTTTATTGTCAGCTTCTTCTTTTTTCGGAGGTATGTACTCAGGCATAGGAATACTTTCAAGCGCCCTTTGATGATTGATCAGAACCTGCTCCTTGTCAAGTCCAAGCTTTCCGGAAAACTTAACTGAAATGTTGGTGGAAAACAAATCGTAAATAAGACTTGGCAAAGCAGTTTCAATTCCTGCGCTCTTTAAAAGATTATATCCTCCGTTTGCAAGAGCGATTTCTAAAACATTATCTGTAAAATACGCTTTGGCTCCATCGAAAAAACCGTTCACAACAGAAAATTTGTCCTTTAAAAATAAAACTATCTCCGGAAAATAATCAGCGCATAAAAGGCTTGGATTAAAATGCGGCTCAAGCACAAAGCGTTCAAGCGAAAGAGCGTCACGGAAATTCTTTTCTACTGTTTTTATGTCCATATAAGACGCAAGCGCATCATATGCACATACGCACTTAAGCATAGTTTTTGCTTCATTTGTGTAAAGCTTTAAAATTCGTGCTTTCTC
>USCU01000082.1 GCA_900553335.1 uncultured Ruminococcus sp.
ATTTATACAGCTGTGGTATACTGATATAGTAAATCATTATACCTAAAAGCTGTATGTCTAATGACGGAACATTGCAGCTGATTAATGATATGATCAAAAAATATTGGAGGAACAAAATGAAAAAACTATTATCACTTTTACTTACACTGGCAATGCTGTTATCTTTGGCAGTTGTAGGCGCAAACGCATATGACAATGAGGAAGAAGATGAATCATTGATATCAGCTATACTTACTTCTGATGATATTCCGTATTCTGAGGAATTTTCAGTAGATAAGACGTGTGAATATGTTGTTTATGGTATATCGTCTGCTCCTTTTTCAGGAAAGATGACTTCTAGCGGAAGTGAAGTTTTGAGCTTTAAAGCTGAAGCAGTTGAAATTGAAGAAATTGAAGAAGACATTTATGTTGTTGAGGAGTCTATAGAGCTTTTAGAGGGCAGCGTTTATACATTAAATGTTGATAGCTTTGACGGCGCAAACGAAGATATGCTGGTAATTACAGTTGCAGAGCCTTTTATATTTGATTTCGGAGTTTTAGCAGAAAATGTAAATACAGGCGATATTCCTTTTTCAACAGAGTTTACTACTTCATCGGCTGAGCAATATGCTGTTCAGATTTATTCTCCGGTTAATGTAAGCGGAAGAATTTTAGATGAGAACGGAAAAACGGTATACGAGTATAATACTTATTACCAAAATGAACTTTATGATGTATATGATATAATAAAGCTGTCTGCGAACAGCACCTATACTTTTACAATTGATGAAAGTGATGGGGCTTCGGAGGATACAGTTGATGTTTTCATTTCAGAAGCAAAATCCGATGAAGAGGATTTGTATATCGGTGTTTTAAAACATTCGGATTTACCTCTTGACGCTGTTTTGCAGCCTGAAACCACGGGAAAATATGACGTTACTATAGGTTCGCCTGTAGATTTCACAGCAAGCATAGTCAACTCATCGGGAGAAACAGTTTCGGCTTTTACGGCTGAGTATGACGAAATCGAATACAGTGTTGATGAAACGGTTGTTTTAAGTGAGGGTGAAGAGTATCATCTTCTTTTGAACGCTTCGGAAGAGTTTGACGGAAGAGTCATTATAAATGTATGCAAAGAATATGTCGATCCGGACGCTATTTTAGATGAAGAGATTAAAGGCTCCGATGTTCCGACAAGCTTTACATTCTCGTCTGAAACAGATGATTTTTATGAAGTTTCCTTTATGGCTAACGATATGTTTGACTGGAGCATTGTTGATCAGGACGGAAATGTGCTTATAAGCAAAAAGTACGATCCATATTCGGTAGGAACGATGGGATATTATTCAGCTATAATAAAAGCTGAAGCCGGAGTGGAGTACAATTTGTATATAGACTCTTACGAGGGCCTGGACGAAGATGATATCTATTTGTTTATAACCAAAGTCGAGCTTGACGACGAAGAGGAATTTCCTGTTAGTAAGTTGATTACAGGTGACAGTATTCCATATACAGTGGAATTTACAGCTCCGAATGATGGAATTTACGGTGCTGCGATATCAGCTTTGGCTGAGTTTTCAGCGAGCATAAAGGATAAGGACGGCAATGTAGTTGTGACGCTTGACTCGGCGCTTGAGACAACCTATGACTATACTGCAGTGGATTATGCATATCTTGATGAGGGAGAAACTTACTATCTCAGCATTGATAGCTACAGCGGAAAGCCTACAGATGTTTTGACTATAGATATAGCATCTGTTGATCCTGTAATTGATATAGAGGACGGCATTTTAAACGAAATGTTTTTATACAGCGACCTTGATAACGGTCCTAAAACATTTGAGATGACTGCAAATGAATCATGTGACTATTCTCTTGTGATAATGTCGGTTTCTTCTGTTAAATATAAAGTAACTGATGAGGACGGCAACGTTTTAATGGAAGCGGAAACCGAATCCGGTGATTATGAAATGGCAGAAGATTTTGCTTCATTTGAGGCAGGTAAAAAATATTACTTAACGCTTGAAGGGTATTCGGATTGTGACAACGGACCGGTAGTTGCTGCTGTTTTCAAGTCAGATGAATTTGATTTTGCCTTAGTGGATATATCCTATTATGACGAAGGGGAAAGATTTGATGACATAGCAGATATGCTGCTCGCTTATCACGGAACGGATACGGATGTTTATGTTCCTTTAGATTCGTCGGAAATTGGCGTAATAGGGCAGTATGCTTTTGAAAACAAAAATATTGAATCAATAATTCTTGAAGATGGCTATGAGGCCATTCATAATTACGCTTTCCTAAACTGCAAAGAATTAAGTGAAGTATATCTGCCTGACGGATTAAGCTTTATAGGCTATGGTGCATTTATGGGCTGCGATAACTTAAAGTCGATCGAAATAGGAAGCGATATATTCATTATCGAACCATATGCTTTAGGATATGATTCTAACATGAACAAGATCGAGGATTTTGTAATCTATGGATATGTGGGAACTGCTGCTGAGCAGTATGCAATTGATAACGGCTTTACTTTCATTGATATTGAAAATGAGCCTATAGAAGATCCTACTGATGAAGAAAAGCCTACAACAGTTGAAACTACAACAATAGAGAATTCTGCAGATTCTTCAAATACCAAATCTACAGCAGCAGTAAAAAAACCTTCAGGCACAACGACAAAAACAACTACCACGACAGCTGTAAACAATTCTAATGGCTCTAACACGAATACAGGAACTAAGAGTTATGTTTTGGTTATCTTTATAATTGTTTTGGCAGCAATCGCTGTAGTAATTGTGATTAAATTTATAAACGTTAAGAAGCAAAAGTAAGGATTTATTTAAAGGATGAAGAAGGAAAATATCAGAAATTTCTGTATAATCGCTCATATTGATCACGGAAAAAGTACCCTTGCCGACAGAATTTTAGAACTTACGTCAACCGTTGAGCTAAGAGATATGGAAAACCAGCTTTTAGACGATATGGATATTGAGCGTGAGCGTGGAATAACAATAAAGGCGAGAGCAGTAAGGCTTAATTACAAATCTCAAAACGGTGATGATTATGTTTTTAACCTTATAGATACTCCGGGGCATGTTGATTTTAACTATGAGGTTTCAAGGAGTCTTGCAGCTTGTGAGGGAGCTGTGCTTGTTGTTGACGCATCTCAGGGCATTGAGGCGCAGACGCTTGCAAACACTTATCTTGCAATTGAGCATGACCTTGAGGTAGTGCCTGTTGTGAACAAAATCGACTTGCCGAGCGCTGATCCTGAAAGAGTATGCAAAGAGGTTGAGGATATAATCGGGATCCCTGCTCTTGATGCGCCGAGAATTTCGGCAAAGCTCGGAACGAACATTGCTGAGGTTTTAGAGAGAGTAATAACAGACATTCCTGCTCCAAAGGGCGATGCCAACGCTCCGCTTAAAGCGCTGATATTCGACAGCTATTATGACCAATACAAGGGAGTAATAGTATATGTAAGAATAATTGAGGGAACACTTCGTGTTGGAGATAATATTCGCTTTATTGCAACAGGAGCTGAATTCCAAACCGTTGAAGTTGGCTTTATGGGTGCTCGTGATCTCGTATCTGTTAAGGAAATAAAAGCGGGCGAGGTAGGATATATTGCAGCGTCTATTAAAGATATAGGCGACACAAGAGTGGGTGATACCGTAACGCTTGTTAGTAATCCATGCGATGAGCCGTTAGAGGGTTATAAAAAAGTAAACTCAATGGTGTTTTCGGGAATTTATCCTGTTGACGGAGCAAAATATCCGGATTTAAGAGAAGCGCTTGAAAAGCTTATGCTAAATGACGCATCGCTCTCTTTTGAACCGGAAACATCAATTGCTCTCGGTTTTGGTTTCAGGTGTGGATTTTTAGGCCTCTTGCATATGGAAATTATACAGGAGCGCCTTGAAAGAGAGTATAATCTTGATCTTATCACAACCGCTCCGAGCGTAATTTATAAGGTTAATCTTACAAGCGGTGAAACGATTTTTATCGACAATCCTACAAACTATCCGGATCCGGCTGTGATCCAGTCAGCTGAGGAGCCTGTTGTAAGTGCGCATATCCTTACTCCGAGCGATTTTATCGGAAGCGTTATGGAGCTTTGTCAGGAGCGCAGGGGCGTGTTTAAGGATATGAAATATCTTGATGAAACGAGAGCGGATCTTCATTATATCTTACCGCTAAATGAGATCGTTTATGATTTTTTTGATGCGCTTAAGTCGAGAACGAAAGGCTATGCTTCTTTTGATTACGAGGTAAAGGGCTATGAGCCGAGCCGCCTTGTAAAGCTTGATATACTGTTAAACGGCGATGTTGTTGATGCGCTTTCATTTATAGTCCATACTGACAAGGCATATGCCAGAGGACGAAAGATATGCGAAAAGCTGAAAGACAATATTCCACGTCAGCTTTTTGAAGTGCCTATACAAGCGGCAATCGGCGGAAAGATAATAGCGAGAGAAACGATAAAAGCGCTTAGAAAAGATGTCTTGGCAAAATGCTACGGCGGCGATATAACCAGAAAGAAAAAGCTTTTGGAGAAACAAAAAGAGGGTAAAAAGAGAATGAGAAAGCTTGGTTCTGTTGAAGTTCCTCAAGAGGCTTTTATGAGCGTATTAAAGCTTGATGAGTAAAAGGAGAATGGATGACTGATTTGCAAAAAGCGGTAAAGCTGTCGCTGATAACGGGTTTTATCGGTGCGGCGGCGCTTCCGATACTTCATGAAACGTATGCAAATATATCCAAGAGCTTTGCGGCGGTTTGTTTGCTTTTGGGATTTGTGTTATGCGGAATTTTGTATTCCAAAAGAGAGGTTAAAAGTGCACTTTGTGCTATAACTGTTCAGATATCCCTTTCCGCAGCGTTAGGATTTGCGCTTTATGTTTTAATACATCCGCTCACAGTTTCTTTTTTAAATAAGATCTCAAAGTATTTTTATCTTTCGGCATATGACAGCTTTTTATATTATTCTTTGGTTCTTTTAAGTTTACTTGGCATTTATATTGTATATGCGGTGGCGCATATTTTGGTAGTGCTGATCAAAAGGACAAAGGCTTCAAACGAAAAAATCAAATCATATATTGACAACGCATTCGACGACTGATATGACGGGTATATATATACACATTCCATTTTGTAAAAGAAAATGTCCGTATTGTGATTTTTATTCACTTGACAATCAAAATGAGGACATTTTTTCTGCCTATGTATCAAGGCTTTGCGAGGAAGCAGAAAGCTATAAGGGCAAAAAAATATCCGTTGATACAATTTATTTCGGCGGAGGAACTCCAAGTATTTTAAGCTACAGTCAAATTGGCACGATACTAAATGCGGTAAAAGATAGCTTTAATGTACTTGAAAATGCGGAGATCACTTTAGAGGCTAATCCGTCATCAGTTGATTTTAAAAAGCTTGAGGGTATAATAAAATCAGGAGTTAACCGTATTTCCTTTGGAATTCAGTCTGCTTGTGACGATGAGCTTTTAAGCCTTGGCCGGCTTCATAGCTTTGACGAAGCAAAAAGGGCAGTAGTAAATGCCCGTAACGCCGGATTTAAAAACATTTCGGCTGACCTTATGATAGCAACGTGGGGGCAAACAAAAGAGAGCTTAAAGCGTTCGGTTATTAATATTGCGAAGCTCGGAGTAGAACATATTTCGTGCTATATTTTAAAGGTTGAGGATGGAACACCTTATTCGAAAATGAATTTAACTCTGCCTGACGAAGATCAGTGTGCCGAGTATTATCT
>USCU01000083.1 GCA_900553335.1 uncultured Ruminococcus sp.
GAAGTTACCTAAATATACGCAAAGCGCATTACATCCGGCTTTCTTAATGTCCTCAAGAGCCTGAACCATATGAATTTCGCTTTCAACGATACAAATAGGACACTCATAGATCTCGCTCTCGTCATATTTTGCCTTATAAGCAGCAACAAGAGCCTCTCTTCTGGTTACCGAAAGCGACTCCGGAAAACAGTCACGGGAAACCGCTACAATACCGATCTTTACCTTAGGTGTGTTGTTCATTTTCATTTCTCCTTTTTCTAAAGATTTATGTCTGTTAAAAAAATTATTTTAATGACAGGTTTTCGCCTTTAAGTCCTATAAAAGCTCCGTCCTTATCAAGTCCCGAATCAGGGTGTGCTACCAGCCACTTATTCTTTGCAAACAGCAGCTTTGAATCTCCGCCGAACACCTCCGGCTGATTTTCAATTTCGTGATTCGTCCCCTTAGGAAGCACTACTACACACTTAAATCCGTTTTCATCCGCATTGCACGGAGCATAGTGAAGAGTTGTAGCATAAACCTCTATCATTGTTCCCTTCGGTACTAAAAAGCATTCTACCTTTGACGTATCATATGTGAAATCATCTTCGATATCCTGCTGAGCTCCAAGCATTAATATAAGGTCGGTAGCTGCAATATTTATCTCGCTTGAACGATGATATTCAAGCGCATTCAAGTCATAGTTATTTCCGTTGCAATAGCCTATCTGAACCTCAAGTCCGCCGTAAACCTCATCTTCAAGTCTTTTTTTGAGCATCAAGCCTTCAAGGCTAGCAACACCCGGAATATATATGACGTCCTTCGGGCAAGGAGCGTTCTCCATTGCGTCTAAAACATCACTTAAATTATATCCGTCAATAATTCTTCCGAATTTCTTAAAAGATGGGTCGGTTATCTTTTTTATCTCTAAATCTGACATATTTATCCTCCAAAACAATGATGAAAAATCATCTAAATCCTTAAAGGTTATTATACCACTTTTTGTATAATGTGTCAACATTTAATTGCTGTACCTGAATTTAAAATTCCTCATAACTTCTTCATTTATAGACAAATACAGCTGCAAATATTTACTTGCAGAAGCAGTCTATGTATCTGTCAATACAGCTTTGAATGATCTCCTTCGCCTTATCAGCGCCCTCTATCTCGTCAACTACAGTTTCTTTTCCCTCAAGCGTTTTATAAACCGTGAAAAAGTGGCTCATCTCTTCAAAGATGTGCTTAGGCAGGTGCGATATATCGGTATAAGGGTTATATGTAGGGTCATTGTGAGGAATGGCGATTATCTTTTCGTCAGCCGCTCCGTTATCGAGCATTTTTATAACTCCTATCGGATAACATTTAACTATCGACATAGGATAAAGAACCTCCGAGCATAGCACCAAAACGTCAAGCGGGTCGCCGTCCTCAGCATAAGTTCTCGGAATAAAGCCGTAATTTTTCGGATAATGAGTCGACGTATAAAGAATTCTGTCCATCATCAAAACTCCCGTTTCCTTGTCAAGCTCGTATTTTACCTTTGAGCCCTGAGGAATTTCGACAACAGCCATAAAACTGTCTTTTGATATTCTTTTAGGACTCATGTCATGCCATATGTTCATTTCACATTCTCCTTATCCTTTTTAAAATATATCTTCAATAACGGACTTGCTTAAGTCATTAATTAATACTCTACTGTGCTGTCGTAATAAAGTCCTGCACTTTTTAAGTTCTCCGCTATATCAAAAACAGTTTCCCCGTCAAGCTCAACTAAAATTATATCATCGTTCTCCGGATCGAACTTATCAGATGCAGAAAGCTTTTTGTCACTTGATATTCCAAGAGCTTCTAAGTCGGATTCAAACTCACTGTTTCTTTTTGTATAAATATAGACCGTTTGCAGCGATGAAAAATAGATCTCTTCATCATTTCTATGAGAACCGAAGCCAAATCTTGATACGCCGTCATTAATTAAAAGATCTCCGTATCTTTTTAATATAGCTTTTGCAACTGCCTTTGTGCATTCAAGATAATAAACATCGTATTTCAAATCCTCATCTTCTTTCGGAAGCTCCAAAAAGAAAAACATAGGCTCACTTATTCTGTCAATAAAACTCTCTGCAAGTGCTTTCATCTTATCCGCAGACGGATAAACCGAATACCCTCCTTGGATACTCTCAAAGAACTCCCCAATTCCGTTTGTCTTTGACAAAACAAGACCTTCGATAATTGAAAAATGATTTTGTTTTGTATTTTCCCCTTCAATCATACGGATTCTCCGTTCCTTACAAAAATTTAAAAATAATACTTCCATTTTAAATCAATATATGGTATACTAAGTTTGTGAGAAACGCAGATATAGATAAATGTTTCTCAAAGAAAGATTTTCTGTACAAAAAAGTGTACAAATCTCAAAATCAAAGCTAATTTTTGCAACAAGTCCAGATTTATGGACAAAACATGTGTTATTATATCAATCAGAGGAAGCAAACAGATAAAAAAGCTTCCCAAAAACAATAACATCTTTTAAGGAGAGGATTTAATATGTTTGAACTGATTGCAATTTTAGGGCTTAGCGCTATAGTGGTTTGCTGTGCGGTAAATCTATTTGAAATGGCACTTTTCACTCCGGAGGAAGAAATTCCGAAGGTTCTAAACGCTCAAAAGGATTCAGCCGCAGAGGAATACATTGCATAGCGTATTAACTTGATTCTATTATCACACAAACAGGACAAAAAGTCAAGAAAGGAAAATAAGCTATGGAACTTATTTTACCGATCATTTTGATTGTTATTTCGCTTTTATCGCTTAGCATAGGTATAATCTGTCTTATCAAGCTTTCAAAAAGCGACTTGACTGAAATTGACGGCAAGCTTACGCTTTTAAAGGAACAGCAGGAGCGTGAGCTTTCTTCTTTCAGACAAGAGCTTAACCGCACAACTGCAGATTCTGTAAAAGCCTTGGGTGAAATAATAAGCGGTAATCAAAAGGATCTGAACCAAACGGTAACAGAAAAAATCGGCACGATTGACAAAAACCTAACGGACAAGCAAAGCGCTTTGCAAAAATCCGTGTCCGACAGTCTGATTGCTCAGGAGCAGAGATTTAAAACCTTCTCTGAGCTTAACGAGCAGAAGCTTGAGGGAATAAGAGGTACTGTCGAGAAACGTCTTTCATCATTGCAGGATGAAAACTCAAAAAAACTTGACGAGATGAGAAATATTGTTGACGAGAAGCTGCAGAAAACTCTTGAGAAGCGTATGAGCGAATCGTTTAAGCTTGTAAGTGAACGACTTGAGGCTGTATATAAAGGACTCGGTGAAATGCAGGCTATCGCTTCCAATGTCGGTGACTTAAAAAAAGTTTTGTCAAACGTAAAAACAAGAGGTATTTTAGGAGAGATTCAGCTCGGTGCAATACTGGGAGAGATCCTGGCTCCCGAACAGTATGAGGAAAATGTTGAAACTAAAAAAGGAAGCGGAAAAAGGGTTGAGTTTGCGATAAAGCTTCCTGCGGATGATGACAAGTTTGTATATCTTCCTATTGATTCAAAGTTTCCGGGAGATACATATCAGTCACTTCTTTTGGCATATGATTCGGGAGATAAAGCTCAGATAGACGCCGCAGCTAAGGCTTTGATAAACACTATCAAATCAGAAGCCAAGGACATAAGCTCGAAATATATTTCAGTACCCGACACTACTGAATTTGCTATTCTTTTCATTCCGTTTGAAGGACTTTATGCTGAGGTTGTAAACAGAGGTCTTGTCGAAGAGCTTCAGCGTCTTTATAAAGTAAATATCGCAGGTCCGAGCACTATGGCGGCACTGTTAAACAGCTTGCAAATGGGCTTCAAAACGCTTGCTATACAAAAGCGTTCAAGCGAGGTTTGGGATATTTTATCAGCTGTTAAAACGGAATTTGTCAAGTTTGAGGAGGTTATTGCCGCAACGCAAAAGAAAATCATCTCAGCTAACGATGAGCTTGATAAGCTTGTCGGCGTTCGTACAAGGGCGATCAACCGAAAGCTCAGAAGCGTTACCGCATTAACAGATAATTCAAAGAGTCAAAACATTTTAGATATAGCTTCTCAAAATGAATTTGACGAATAAAAAGAGCCGATCCACAGGAATCCACCTGTGGATTTATTACTGTCAGCTTTAATTTTAGCTTGTCTTTTTTTAATTCCTGTGGTAAAATATTCATAAGGTATTGAGTGACAAAACGAAAAGGAGTTTACATATATGAAAGTAAGCGTAAAAAATCTGTTAGTAGCGGCAGCTCTGCTTGTACTATCGGTAGTTTTATATAAATTTTTCGGCGGTTTTACCTTGTTCGGGGGATATCTTTGTGTTATGGAAGCGCCAATTTTGCTTTGCGGATTGTTATGCGGTCCGGTTTTAGGCGCTCTTGCAGGAGCTGCTGCTCCTATTATATGTTCGCTTTTGTTTAATTCCCCTGCGATGAACCCCGATGCTTTTGCGATAGCTGTCGAGTATATTATTTTCGGAGTTGCATGTGGAGTATTATACAAGGCAATGTGTCAAAATGTTTACATCTCGCTTATTCTTTCAATGTATCTCGGAAGAACGGCATACGGCGTCATGATGAGAATACTTGTAGATTATTCTTCCGAATCATTCCTTTATGATATAATTTTTTGCTGTATTCCGGGCATAGTATTGGAAATCGTTTTACTTCCTCTTATTGCAATCCTTCTTGATAAAACAGGTCTTATGCGAAGAAGAGAAAGATAGAAAGGACAAGCTTATGTGCAAAAAAATTTATGTGCTGCTATTGGCACTTGTTCTCCTTTCAGGCTGTTCTTCAGGAGAAGCTTCGGGCAGCTCACAAATGACTACAGAAAACAAAGCTTCATCCGAACCAACAGCAAACAGCACACAAAAGGTTTCCCTTTGCGCTGTCGGAGATAATCTTATACACGAAACGATCTATGAAGAAGCCGACAGCTTTTCGGGAGAAATCGGCGATGGAAAATATGATTTTCACCCGTTTTACAGTGAGGTAAAAAGCGATATTGAAAGCTATGATCTTGCTTTCATAAATCAGGAAACTATTGTTGGAGGATCTGAACTGGGGCTTTCGGGATATCCTGTTTTCAACTCGCCCTATGAGGTTGCAGAGGCTGTAAAAGATACAGGCTTTGACATGGTAAATATGGCTACAAACCATGCTCTTGACATGGGTCAGCAAGGGATTGACAATGCTGTTTTGGCATTTGATAATATAAACCTTTGCCATGACGGAGTTTATAAAAACGAAAAAGAAAAAAATTCTGTAAGCATAATAGAGAAAAATGGAATAAAGTTTTCTCTGGTGTCCTTTACTGAAAGCACAAACGGTATCACAGCTCCAAACAGCTACAGTATATCAACCTTTGACGATGACGAGTATATCAAACAAAAAATCAAAAGTGCAAAGGCAGTTTCCGATGTAGTAATAGTTTCAGCGCACTGGGGAACCGAAAACAGCTTTGAAACAAACGATTTTCAAGAATATTACTCTCAATTTCTAGCAGACTGCGGTGCAGACATTATAATCGGAACCCATCCGCACACTATCCAGCCTATCAAATGGATAGACGCATCTGACGGCAGGAAGGTTATCTGCGCCTGTCTCTTATACACATCTGACGCTGC
>USCU01000084.1 GCA_900553335.1 uncultured Ruminococcus sp.
TCGGCAGCGTCAGATGTGTATAAGAGACAGGGCTTATCGGGAGAGATTTTTTATTAGTAAGAATTACGGATGTATTGTCGATAGAATACACATATTTTAAATTAACCAAATACCCGGAATGGATCCTGAAAAAACTATACTCACAAAACTCCTTTTCAAGCTGACTCAATGAATATGTTATTTTAATCACACAATCTTCCTTATCATGAATATAAATACTGTGATTAATAGATTCGAAGTACATTATATCCTTCGGCGAAATAAGATACTGTCCGTCTTGATTTTTAAATGATATTTCCATGCTGCTTATATTTATTTTAGATATGATTCTGTCAATAACATCTTCTATCTTTTTATCAAATTCGCTCTTCCTTATATACGCTGCTGCATCGTAATCAAACGCTTCAAACACATAATTATCAAAGGCTGTAATGAAAACTATTGTTGTATCCTTATACTTTTTTCTAATCCATTTTGCAACTTCCATTCCCGGTTTATCGGGCATTTGTATATCTAAAAAAATTATATCAAAGTATGTTTTTGAATTTATCTTTTCCAGCAATTCACCGCCTCCGGAAAATTCCACAATATCAATGTATATATGCCGTTCATTAAAAATTTTTTCAATATTTCTAACTACATATTTTTTGTAGTCCTGTTCATCATCACACACAGCTATTTTAAGCATATTTATCACTCCCATTGTTTATATAAACATCAAAGCTGATTTTACCTTAAGGTTATTATACCATAATTTAATTGCGATTTATCGCAATCGTCGGCTAAGCCGACAAGGCGGCGACAGCCGCAAATTAATGATACAATGTTCTTAAGGGGCGGCGACAGCCGAATCGTGCGAATGCACGATAAATCAGCAATAAGCTGTTTTTTCCCTTAAGGTTATTATACCACACAGGGTAAAAAAAACAATCACATATAGAAAGCAGGCAGGAGCTCAAAAAGCTTCCTGCCGTCTTTCTTTATACAATACACTATTTAGGAGAATTAGCTTTTACCAAAGTGACTTAACTGCCTTTGCATGGCTGTTTATCATGCCTACATCTGCGGTCGTTATGCTTCCGTCAGTTTTTACATCTGCACATACAAAATCATAATCTGTGAGAGTTATTACTCCCTTTGCATGTGAATTTGCTCGTCCAACGTCTGCTGTAGTAACCTTTCCGTCGCCATTTATATCACCGTATGGATTAAGCTTAACGTCCTGTTGTGTGCTACCACCTGCTTCAACTGTAATCTCATATGTTCTAGGAGCGTATTTTCCTCCGCTTACGATAATAGTATACCGTCCTGTTTCAAGACATTCAATTGTGTATGTTCCCATGCTTGAAGCTGTTACACTTCTTACTACCGTGCCATCAAAAACAGTAACAGCTACTGTCATTTCAGTTCCTGATTCTTCGTCCGATACATAGATCGTTCCCGTTAAATCTCCGCCGATAGGCTTAAGCTCAAGTCCTGCGATTGCATCCTCAATAGCCTTTGCCCAAGCATCTACCGTTTCCTGCTCTGTGATATTCTTACCCTCTACTACTGAGTTTAATGCTTCGTTAAGAACGTTTACGGTTTCTTCTATGTAACCACTCAAATCAGCAGGTACTTTTGCCTTAGCTTCGTTTACTTTCGTGTAATCGGCAGGAAGATATTCGATTGCCGCAATTGCCGCCTCAAGCTCACTTGTCCGAACTCTGTAATCATCTTTGGTTGCCGATGGATCATTAAGCGTTGCATTTGCATCTTCAATAACCAATGCCAATAGAGCTAAACTTTCTTCGGTGCACATGCTCTTATCAATCGCTTGGGCTTTCTCTATTGCATCCTTGAGATTTCTTACATCACCTACGCCGATACTGCCGGCAGAGTATGTATATAACAACTCATCATTCTCATTATAAAACTCTACGTTCTTTACATAGAATACTTCATCAGATTTCGTCCAACCTGTTCCGGCTGTCAGGCTGAATGCCGACTCTGTTGTCGGAATGCTTAAGTTATACTTAAACACATTGTCCTCAGATCCCTTTAAGCTCTTATACGGTTGATCGCCGTCTAAAAAATTCCAAATATGAAGTGTTCCGTATGCAAGCTGATATTTTAAAGCCTCATTCGGTGTGCATGTTACCTTAACATAGCTTGTTCCTACAACTTTTTCCATATCTACATCGTCTGATACCACGACTTTATACGAATCTGTTTCATGATTGTATGTAACCTCATAGCCGCCGTAAATTGTCGCTACATATTTGTCAGATGTGTTTACGATCGTAAGTCCCGAATATGCATCGTTCAAATTATCATAAAGTGCTTCATATTCGTTGTAGGTAAGCTCTTTCTCAGATGCTAACGCATCCTTAGCCGCTTTGAGAGCATCATTAAGCGCTGTCCAGCTGTCGGACGTGTAGTCGCTCTCGTTCTTTATTGTAAGAAGCTTTTCAATATTACCAGAAAGCTTTTCAAGCGCTGCTTTCATCTTTGTGCTGTCTGCTTCTACCAAACCGTCAATGGCGTCTGTGATCGCCTTTACTGCTGCATCAATATCCGCCTGTGCAGCGTTTGCGTTTTCCTTAACCGTCTTAGCTGTGCCTATTGCAGTGGCGAGAGCAGCATATGATTTCGCTGAATAATTCTCAGCTTTTATCGCCTCAGCTTCAGCAAGCTTTGCGTTTAGCTCTGTGAAATCCAACGAATATACAACATTTGTGTCTGTAAGATATCCTGCGTTTCTGAGGGTAGTTTCGGTTGTGCTTCCCTTTATAACTGTGTAGGTTATGTTTGTGCCGTTTGTTTCAAAGGTTTCAGTGTAATTATTGCCTGCTTTTCCAACATAAGCTAGATCATCACACTTTATTATTACTTCATTTAATGCTGTACAGCCATTAAACATAGTATTCGGTAATCCGTTTTCAACAGTTGCATATCTTTGCTGAACTGTTCCGCATCCTAATATTGTTGCTTTTTTAAGAGCGGTACACTCAAAGAAAATTGATTCAGAATGGGTTTCTCCGCCCCAACTGTCACCACCGTGACCGTATGTAATGTTCGCTCCACAAGTTGCTTCTTGTAGATAATCGCAGTGTGAAAATGCATTAGCAGAAATAAAGACACCCTCCGGAATTTCTACATCTTTAATCATGGAATATGAATACGCAAAACTATTTATCCTTTTTACGTTTTTCGGAACTGTTAAATTTGTAATAACAGTAGAATAAAACGCTCCCTTACCTATCGTTTCAATAGTATCTGGCAATGTTATTTTTTTGAGATTTGGATAAGCAACAGTAGAAGTATCAACTGCTGAAACATGTCCGAACGCGCATGCTCCTACTGATGTAACGCCTTCTTCAATTACTACCTCTTTTATATCGTTTGCATATTCATAATATGTCCAAGGGGTACAATTCGTATAAAAGGTCTCGTTCATCGGTCCTGTTCCCGAAATAGTAAGTATTCCTGTTTCTCTGTTAAGACTCCATGTTACATTTTCGCCGCATTTACCTGTTTTTATAACATTAACTGACTTAAGTGCGTCTGTTGCCGCTTTAAGGTCACTTGTTAACTGTACGACCTCAGGACCTGTCATTGTAGGAAGCTTTCCTTCCTTTATCGACGCACCAATGTCAATAGTAGAATCAACACTATAATATATTGCTCCTAACGAAAGTTCAGTCTTAGCCTTATCGTACAAAGGCTGAAACGCTGCTAGCAGCTCCGGATCGACCTCCAAATCGGCATCAGCAAATTCTTTGAGTTTTTTATCCGCTTTTTCAACTTGCTTTTGAAGGCGATACTGCTCTGTAGCTGTAGGAAGTCCTACTATTTTTGCATTTTTAATATTCGGGCATCTTTCCTCCAAAAAAGATTTAAATGGTTTTTGAGTCGTTCTTTCATAATAGTATCTGTGATAGAAAGTCAGATCCTCGCTGTCATCAAAATGATATGCATAGATGCCGCTTCCGTCTGAAGTATCTCCTTCCTTGTCGCGTGTAGTCCAAAAAAAATAATCGCCATAAAGCAAATATACGGATTTTAATTTAGGGCAGTTCTTAAAAGTTCCCCCCATAACACCTCTATGAATAGTATCTAAGGTACGACTCTTGTTAATTTCCAAAGATTCAGGCGCTACAACCGTTTCAAGTGAAGTACAGCCGAAAAACGCATATGAATCAACGTCAATATCATCCAAAGGTAATACTACATATTTAAGAGAAGTGCAGTTTTCAAATGCACGCTTATCTATGTAACCGTGACAAAACTTTCCGCCAATACCTATATTTGAAAAATCAAGTTCTTCAAGTTTTGCACAATCAGCAAATGCCTCAAAACCTATATAAAAATCGCCCGGAAGGTCTTCAGCTTCAAACTCAATATGCTCAACAGCCGAACCTTTAAATGCCGCTCTTCCGATAGATGAAACGTCTTTGCCGACTATTACCTTCTTGATTTGATCTTTATACTGATCAAACTGCCAGCTAAACTTTGTACTCATATCGTAGTCATACATATTTCCCTCTCCTGAGAGAGTAAGAGTTCCGGTAGCTTCGTCAAATGACCATGTTACATTTTCTCCGCACTTGCCTTCTTTGCCGCCTACCGGAAATTCTGTAGTAGGTTCTTCTGTAGTAGGCTCTTCCTCAGGAGTGATATAAGCTATATTTGTATAGCCATTATCCTTAAGAGTCTTTTCTGTGGTGCTTCCCTCGTAAACATGAAATACCGGATTCATCGTGTTATTGCCAAATGTTGCAGCATTATAAACGTTGTCAGATGCTACAACAGATGCTATATCCCTTGCATAAATATAATAATCGGTAGCGCTAGAGCAATAACCGAAAGTTGAATCGCCAAGTTTTGTAACTCCTTTTCCTATAGTTACGGTTTTTAGCTTACTACATGCTCTGAAAGCAGCTGGACCTATTTCAGTTACGCTGTCAGGAATATTAATGCTTTCCAGCTCCCGAAGATCATAAAAACATGAGTCACCTATCGAAGTAACACCCGAAGGGATCTTAAGGTTCCTAATGCCTGTCCACTGTGATACTGCGCTTTCCCCTAACGTTTTTAAGGTTTTTGGCAGAGTAATTACGCTTAAGTGTCCTCCATTTCTCTCTGCATGAGAGCCGAGTGCTTTATCTCCGATATCGGTAATGCCGTCTTCAATATGGATCGCTTTTACCCAATATTTATTAAAAAATCCTTCTTCAAATCCGGTAATAGTTCCGGTTCCTGAAATAGTTAAAAGGAACCCCGAATCAAGTGTCCATGTTGCATTTTCGCCGCAGCTTCCAGTAGCTACGACATCCACCGCACTCGCTGTCGCAAACGGCGTAAGCGCCATAGTCGATAAGGCGACCGCAGCGGCTAAAACGCCGCTTAAAAATCTCTTAAACTTCATAAAAATTCTCCTCATAGTTTACATTACAGGACTTAATCTTAGCTAACGCAAAGCGCCTGTGTTACTTCTGCGCTGCACAAAACGAATGAAAATAAATTAACTCATTCCCTCCTTGCATAAATCGGGTAAATTAAAAATCCCCCCTAAAGATTTTTTGCGATCAACGCATAATTTTTTGTATCTGCATTCTAACTTACATAAAGGACAAGGTCAAT
>USCU01000085.1 GCA_900553335.1 uncultured Ruminococcus sp.
CTTTATCTCATGCAGTGCGGCATAACCGTTCGTTTTAATAATGTCATAGATTATTTTTGCAATATGACTTGCTTCACCGCTGTCGTAAAAATCCTCAAAATACATTCCCTTTCGTCTTACTGAAAAAAAATACGGATACCACTCCTGCGTAATATACCCGCTTGTTTTGAAAAACAACTTTGAATATGCTATGTCGCTTCGTTCCTCAATAACACGCATACGCCACTCCCATGGGTCAGTTTCAGGATTTCCCGTGTGCCATTTTACAGGAGTTTCAATATGCTCCTGCTCGTTCCAATCATACGGAATCAGAGCAAATATACCTTTCGAGTTTCCTCCGCCCATTGAAAAACCGCAGTCTAAAAGCTCCCTGCAAAAATCCGAAAAGTTTAAAATCATAAAGTATCCCCCTTTAAGATAAGTTTACCACCCACGGCTAATTTGGTATTGTAAAAAATCGACATTATTCCACCAAAAACCTTTTTGCCTTTTCGGGAGTCATCAGGTGATGTTTTTTAAAGTCATTGATAAGATGTGCCTGATCGAAGTAACCATACTTATCTACTGCATCCAAAGCATTAAAGTTTTTGCTTTTCAAAATATCCTTCCAAAGCAGCTGATAACGTATCAGCGACTGAAGACCTTTTGGAGAAATGCCTATGTACTCATTAAAAAGCCTCTCAAGGTGCTTGTTGGATACCGATGTACATGAACAAATATCTGCTATTTTTATCGTTCCCCTAGAACTAATCATTTGATACAGGGCATTCATAACATAGTCATTCTGACGCTTTTGATTTTTATGTTCAATTAATATCCTTTCTGCTATTTTAATTCTCTCCGAGATTGAATCTGTTTCAAACAAAAAAGGCTCAAGCTGACGTTTGATAGAATTAAAATACATCTCTAAATCAACATATCGGTTTTTACTTCCGTTTAGAGCTTCATCGGAAAACAGCGCCGCTCCCCAAGGATAAAATCGTATAGCAAAGGTTGATACTGCATCTGTCTGTGGGATCTCGGGCGATAAAAATGCTCTTTCATGTATTGCGCAAAAGCCGCTGTCAATAGTATTTTGAGTATAATTAACATTAAATATAATGTCCATACATGTATCCGGAATAACTAAAACACCCGTGTTTTTTGATTCCCCGACTTTTTTATGAGGCTTTGGCGTACCCCAAAAACAACGTATATACGGTTTAAGCTCTTCACACGGCTCTGCTTCAAAATAAGCTTTCCTATAAACAGAAGATTCGGCAGTTATCGGCTTGTAGACAGAGCTTAGCAAAAACATAGATCTCACCTCTTCAATAAGGGGCAACGCCCCGTCATTCAACAAACGACCGGGCATTAGTCCCTTAGGAGTTCAGCGGGGGATTATTCCTCCACTGAAAGGCTAGGTTGTCCCCGTCTCAGCGGCGAGGAACATAGTCGTTGTTGTACAAAAAAATCTCTTATCCAATTTATTTTATCACATGATTATTTAAATTACAACAAACAAAAAAGCCCAAACCCCATAAAGGTCTGAGCTTTGAGAAATATCTTTTACTTTGATGAATATCTTGCGAGCCATGCGTTGGCAATATCAAGCGCTTCGTAAAGGCTTTTCTTTTCCGCCGTTTTATTAATTCTTTCGTTCGGCGGTAAGCTTTCGTCAGTCGCCATTCTAAACATTCTTACTTTATTTGCAACGTCTAAATCTCCGACCTTTTCGGTTGCGAGTATCTGTATCATAACAACATACTCGTCGCTCATATTTCCATAGTATATTTCTTTTCCTTTTCTGACAAGAGGAAGTCCCTTGTATGTGAAAAATTCGCTTTGAGCCATTTTGTTTCCCTCCTTGAGTTTTATTTTACCAAATATAATTTAAAAAGTCTGTCATAATCAGTAGGTGTCGGCATTTACTTCTTCGCCGTTTCTAACCTTTTCTATTCCTCCGATAATTGCATCAACCCATCCGCTCTCAATTCTAAAGGATGTTTTGCCGTTAAGCTTCACGATATATCTTCTGTCGGTCTGCTTATAAAATTCCATTTTGTCGCCGCCGCCCTCTGACAGATCAATGTCTATCGTAATGTCTGCGGTTTTACTCTCAGGATCGGTGAAATAAATCTCTGTTGTCGGACACTGAATCAAAAGCTGATACCAGCCCTTCCAAACCTCCGGATCAATTTTCGTTTTTGAATTCTCCAAAACCTTTTCAACGGTCTTGTTTCCCTCTTCGTTTTCTTCGGAAACTGTAAGATCATAAGTTATATCAATGTCCGCTGTTTTTACCTTTACATCTTTAACATCTACTACGTTATTTGTTGTCATAAGACCTGAAATAACATCCGACGGATTAAACACTGCCCAAGGCATATCGTCTGCTGAGCAATAGAAAATAACATCTATTCCATCTACTCCCTCAAGATAAGCATAATAACCGTCTACCGTTTCTGTGTTATCTCCTTCGCTGTCCTTAACATATTCGCAGTTTCCGATTTTAAGAGTATACTCTCCGTCCTTGCACTTTAAAACTGCAGCAGCATTAGGATTATCAAACCCGTACTTTTTAAAATCGGCGGCACCGGGCTTTGCCACAACCGCCCTTTGTGCTGTAAGTCCCCACATTCCGTGTGTTACCGCAGACGAATTTGTAACGTCAAGGTAGCTGAAAATCGGAGAGGTCATAACCTGTGCCGAAACCATAGAGGCTGTACCCTCAGGGGCATTTTCAAATATAATATCATAATCCTTTGACTTTTGAGTTACTTTAAGCGATGTAAAGTAGCTCTCATCAGCATCGCTCGGCATTGCCGGGAGCATTGAAAGACTTATAAAGTCCTCTTTAGAATAAAGGAAATAAGAAAGATTGCTCGCATAGACGGTATAAATCTTTGTTGAACCCGCCTCACAAACGTAGTAATATCCGCTTTCGGGTGATTCATCTCCGATCAAAAATGTCTTTTGCTTATCCTTTCCGTCATAATGGAACGTAACTGTAAAGAAAGAAGAAACATCTTCGAGTCCGTATTTTGACAGATCGTTTGTGTCTTCCTCGACAATATCCTTTGCCGCAAGCGAGCATAACGTATTTGCAACTGAAGAATACATCATCTGATTTTGATTTATTCCTTCAAGCTCTTCTATTTTCCATTCCTCACCGCCGACAGAGGTTTGAACAATTTCAAACTCTCCGTTTTTGTTGTGAAACACAACACTTTTAACATTTGTTTTATCAAGCGTTTCGGCTACACTATCGGTAAGAGAAATGCTTCCTGTATCATCATTTGATTCAATTATGCCGGTGTCGCTTGATGAGCTGCCTGAGTCTGCCTTAGGTATAAACTTAAGCACCAAAAGCATTGCGCCAAGACATATCGCAACAACAACACATATGATAATTCCTTTAGCTTTAGAGTTCATTTGTTTTCTCCGTTTCCCTGATGGCCTATCTATTCTTTCTTCTGATCCAAACGACAATTCCTATAACAAGAACAATTAGCGGAATAACAAGAATAAATGTCCATTTATAAATGCTTATCTGTGCATCCGTAAGCTCGAATAACTCTCCGCCTATCTTTGAAGGCTCTATTGTAATTCCCGAAGTGGTTTTTCCCGTCATCTGATTTGTAACGCTTAAAATCCACTGGCTGTTTGCATACTGTGTTGCCTGCAAAATAGAATCATCAAGCAAAAATTCAGAGCCGAGCGCCAAAACCTGACTATAGCTTTCAGTATTATCGTCGTTAAACGCCGCCTTATATCCTATCGCAGCCGCAATCTGCTCTCCGCTTGAGATCTTATCTCCCGTATTCATATCTGCTTTAAAGCCTGTATCCGCAGTTTTTAAAAGAGCAACAGTTTTTTTCATATCCTCTTCGTCAAATTTAAGCGTAATAGGCTTTGTGTAAAGCATCGTAAGCATTGTAAGCGAATCGTTTTTAATGTCCTTTTCATAATCCTCGGCCGATAGATTCACCTTAAGATAGCCGTTGCTTACATTTGAGCTTTCAGCATCATACATACAGTAATCCTCAAGGATTATTCCGTACTCTTCTAAAAGCTCATCAATTTTCGGAGTATCAGGCTGCTGTACGCTTTCGATGTACATAAGGTTTTTCCCAAGCTTTGTGCCATTATTAAGAAAATCTGATACCTTCTTAACCTCTGCATCGGTATAATCCACCGTAGGAGCAGCTATAACTGCAAGATCTGTATCCGCAGGAATATCCTCGGTAGTGATATTAACGCTGTCAACCTCATATCCGTTCGCTTTCATAAGTGTCTGATAATAATTAAGAGGAGCTGCCTCTCCTCTTCCCGTAAGGAGAGTTATTTTAACCGGATTTGAATCGGTTACTATCATAAGGGCAGAAGTATATGCCTGCTCGGCATTTGACGATTCGATAAAATTCGTCTTTTCTCCGGCAGAGTTTGAAAAAGTCTGAGTAGCATATGCTGTTACAAAATTAAGCTCATTTCCGTAATAGCTCAACGCCATAGTTTCGAGCGTCATGCCTGACGAAGAAAGACTTGAAACTACTTCAGAAGAAAAGTTTACAAGATCAAGCGGTGAAACAACGCTTGTTCTTTTATATTCCTTTCCGTCATCGCCTATTTGTGTTGTTTCAAAAATGATGTCATACGCTGAAAGTCCGTCATCATACTGAGAAACAACATTTGGATTTGAAAGAAAATCCACATACTCAATCGTGATTTTAGAATTATACTGTGCATACTTTTGCAAAATTTCGTCCGCCTGAAGCGTATATACGTTTTGAGAGTCAAAGGTATCCTTTTCAGCCAAAACGGTTATCTTAACATCTTTTTCAATGCTCTTTACATAATCTATCGTTTCATCGGAAATCGAATAGGACGAATTTGATGTCATGTCAAAAGACAGCGGAAAACGTTCAAAAACCTGTGTTGCCACAATATTTATAAGAACTAAAACCGCTACGAATACTGCTGTAAAAGCTATTGCCATAGAGCCATGCTTCAACTTTTTATGCGCCTTTTTTGTTTTTGAAGTCTTTTCCTCTTTCTCTTTAAAATCGTTTGCTGTGTTTTGTTCCTCATTCTCTTGGAGGATTTTATTCTCATCGTTCATCATTAAAACCTCCTTTAGTTCCAGCGGCGGCGCTCAAGCACTCTTACCGTAAAGAATATAAACGCAGCCGTCACACTTATAAAGAACAAAATATTTGAAAAATCAAACGAGCCGTAAGTAAATCCGTCGTACCTTGATAAAAACGAGAGTCTTGTAAAAATATTTGCAATAAAATCTATTGGTATGATACTTGCTATCGCTGAAAATAGATATAATATTACCATTATCGCAAAGGACAAAACTGCGGAAACTATCTGGTTTTCAGTAAGCGATGAAACGAATATTCCAATTGATATGAACGCCGCTCCCAGCAAAACAAGACCTACTATGTTTCCAAAAATCAAAAGCCAGTCCGGGGAAGAAATTGCCGACACGATTACAGCAAAAACAAGCGTTATTAAAACGCCGAGAGCATATACCAAAAATGCTGCAAAAAACTTACCCATGACTATTGCTCCGAGTGATACCTGTCTCTTATACACATCTCCGAGCCCACGAGACAAGAGGCAATCTCG
>USCU01000086.1 GCA_900553335.1 uncultured Ruminococcus sp.
TCCAACAAATACATCTGCTCCGTCAACAGCATCTGCAAGTGAACCTGTTCTGTGATTCTTGTTTGTAATCTTTGCGATTTTTTGGTGTGCAGGACTAAGAGTTTCATCGCCATCACATATTATTCCATCTATGTCAACCATAATTACATCGCCAACACCTAAAGAAATTAAAAATTTGCCGATTGCAGTACCTGCAGCTCCTGCGCCGTTGATTACGAGTGTTAGCTCAGACAGCTTTTTACCAGCAATTTTGCAAGCGTTAATTAGAGCAGCGCCGACAACTATTGCTGTTCCGTGCTGATCATCATGAAACACAGGAATATCAAGCTTTTCTTTAAGCTTTTTTTCAATTTCAAAGCATCGTGGCGCAGCTATATCCTCAAGATTAATTCCGCCGAAGCTGTCTGAGATAAGTTCTATTGTTCTCACTATCTCGTCAGTATCTTTAGATTTTACGCACAGAGGAAAAGCGTCAACATCTGCAAACTCTTTAAATAGCGCACATTTACCCTCCATGACAGGCATGCCTGCAAGGCCGCCTATATCTCCAAGACCAAGAACAGCAGTTCCGTCTGTTATAACGGCAACTAGATTAGAGCGTCTTGTAAGCTCGTATGAAAGCTCGGGATTTTCTTTGATTTTAAGACAAGGTTCAGCAACACCCGGTGTATAAGCAACACTTAAAGAATCTCTGTCATTAATTTTTGCTCTTGAAACTACCTCAATTTTTCCGCCTAAGTCTTTGTGAAACTTAAGCGCCTTTTCCATTATGTCCATCTTCTCTACCTCTATCTTGATGCATTGAGCTTTATAAGCTCAAGCATTTTATTTATGTTTTCTTCATCTGTTGTTCTGCTTCCGATATAAGTAGGCTGCATATTATAAGAGCCGTGAAAATCAGAACCGCCGGTAGCGATCAAATTGTACTTTTGCGTTATATCTAAAAGCTTTTTCTCATGTTCTTTGTCAGCAGAAAAATGATAAACTTCTACCCCGTCAAGTTTACCTTCGGCCGCCAACTCCTCACAAAGCTCAACGTTATCGTAAAGACAAGGGTGAGCCATTACAGCGATTCCTCTTGAAGAATGTATTAAATCAAGCACAAATTTAACATTCGGATATCTTCTTACTACAGAGCAGATGCCGTTTTTTCGGTCAAAAAGCTTTTCGTTTAAGTCGCCGTAATATTCGGTTGCATAACCGTAATTTATAAGTGCACGCATTATATGCGATTTGAAAATGCTTTTACTGCTTTTTGTATATTTAAGTACTGATTCAGTGGTAATCGGGTAGATTTCCTTTACCTTTTCAATCATATCTTTAGAGCAGAGCTTTCGTATTTCACACGACTTGTAACAAAGTCCCTCAAGTCTGTCAGGCTTCTGCGGCGCATAGCAAAGAATATGTACTTTGCAGTTTCTTTCCTCGTCCCACGCTGATAACTCAACACCGGGAATAATTTTAACGCCGTACCGCTCTCCAAGAACATTCGCTCTGTTAGCAGATGACAAAGTGTCATGATCGGTCAGCGAAAGATAATCAAGCCCCATTCTTTTAGCTTGAATGATAACCTCTTCAATGCCAAGCGACCCGTCTGAAAGAGTGGTATGGCAATGTAAATCTCCAGTAATACTCATATTCTGCTCCCTGTTACACAAAAATGTATATAGTATACACGAGCATACTATATATTGTTAATTATATCACAAACATAAAATAAAATCAACTGTTAAATATTTGCTTCAAGGATAGCTAAAACAGCTTCTTTTGAAACCAAGGTTTCTCTGCTTTTATTTCCATGCCGTTTAAGTATCCGAGTATGCCTGAATCTGTTGTAAAGTTAAATTTAACCGAAAAAGAGCAAAGAGCTTGAGTTTTAACACTCCACTTTCTGTTAATAGAGTTTTCTCCGTACTTTCCATCTCCCAGCAGAGGATGACCGATATATGCCATATGCGCCCTTATCTGATGAGTTCTTCCCGTAACTAAATCAATTTCAACAAGCGACAGTTCTTCCTTTTGCTGTAAAACGTTATATCGGGTGATTATTTTTTTTGCATTTTTGATCGGCTTGTCATATATCCTGACTTTATTGTTTTTCTCGTCCTTTATGAGGTATGCAGAAATTTCATCCGACCTATTTTTAAAATTACCAATGCAAACACATAAATATTTTTTCTTGATCTCTCTGTCTTTAATTTTCTGATTCATTATTCTAAGGCTTTCGGCATTCTTGGCACAAATGACAAGTCCCTCTGTATTTCTGTCAATTCTGTTGCACAGCGACGGTGAGAAGCTCATCTCTTCATTAGGATTATATTCTCCTTTTTCATAAAGATAGCGCTTTATGCGGTTTATAAGCGTGTCGCTTGCGTTGTCGTTATCTTCATGCACAACAAGACCTGTTTTTTTGTTGACGATAATAATATTATTATCCTCGTAAACAATATCAAGAGAAGCAGGAGCGGATAAAAAATCTGTTTCTTTGGAGGATTCAAAAAATTCATCGTTTATATAAAGCGTTAAAATATCGCCCTCAGTCAGACGTGTTTTTATTTCGCATCTTTTTCCGTTCAGCTTGATTCGTTTAAGGCGTATGTATTTATACATTAGGGATGCAGGGAGCCGCTTTACAGCTTTTGTTAAAAACTTATCAATTCTTTGTCCTGCGTCATTTTTTGAAATTACAAATTCTTGCATAATAGCTCCTTATTGTTTTTTATCTTTTAACCAGTATACCATACTTTTTGAATTATTGCACCTTTTTTTATTATTGTGCTTTACATAAAAAACTTTTTGTTGTATAATATCATAAAGAACATAGGTTTTTATTTTGTGAGGAAAAATTATGGAAAACAAGTCAAAAGAAAAAAGCAGTATTCATCAAGGACACAGACAGCGTTTAAAGCAAAAGTTTTTAGAAAACGGAATAGAAGCCCTTGAACCGCATGAAGCCCTTGAGCTTTTGCTGTTTTATTCAATCCCTCAAAGAAATACTAATGATATTGCACATGAGCTTATAAATCGCTTCGGAAGCCTTACCGCTGTGTTTGACGCACCCGTCAAGTCGCTGTGCGAGGTTAAAAATATAAGGGAGAATTCAGCTGTTCTGCTTAAGCTTATTCCTCAGCTTTTAAGATATTATCAGGTTACACCCGATAAGTCGCTTTCTATGGATAATATGGATTTTGTAAAGAAGTATTTTTCTTCACTCTACATCGGCGTAAAGAATGAAGAATTTAAAGTTTGCTGTCTTGACAATAATTTGCAGATCATTTCCTGCAACACCCTATCTGTTGGATCTACAAACGAAGTTGTAGTTACAGCAAGAATGGTCGCAAAGGCAGCATTTGATGCAAATTCACAGCATGTTATCATTTCCCACAATCATCCTGATACTTTTTCAAGTCCATCTAATGAAGATATAATGCTTACCAATAATCTTATAGGGAAGCTAAAGCCGATAGGAATTGATATATTAGATCATATTGTTGTAGGAAAAGGAGAAGTTCTTTCAATGAGAGAATGCGGTGCGATAAGCTTTATTTAATTTTTAAAATTTCGGAGAATATTATGGACCATTTTAAACTTGTATCTGACTATAAATTATCAGGCGATCAGCCACAGGCAGTCGACGCTCTGGTAAACGGAATAAACAACGGCTATAAGGAGCAAACTCTGCTCGGAGTTACAGGATCGGGAAAAACCTTTACAATGGCAAATGTCATAGCAAAAGTCAACCGCCCGACGCTGGTTTTAGCACACAATAAAATATTGGCGGCTCAGCTTTGCAGCGAGTTCAAGGAGTTTTTTCCTGAAAATGCTGTAGAGTATTTTGTTTCATATTACGACTATTATCAGCCGGAAGCGTATATTCCAAGCACAGATGTATATATTGAGAAGGACGCTTCAATAAACAATGAAATTGATAAACTTCGTCACTCGGCCACCTCTGCGCTCTCCGAAAGACGTGATGTTATAATTGTTGCGTCTGTATCTTGTATTTATTCGCTCGGAGATCCTGCGGAATATAAGTCTATGATAATTTCTGTAAGACAAGGCATGGAATTATCCCGTGAGGAGCTTTTAAAAAAGCTTGTTAAATTGCAGTATGAAAGAAACGATATCGCGTTTGAACGAAACAAGTTTAGAGTTCGTGGTGATGTAGTTGAGATCTATCCTGCAAGTTATACTGATAAAGCAATAAGAGTTGAATTTTTCGGAGATGAAATTGACAGAATAAGCGAGATAGATGTAATCACAGGAAGTGTTTTGTCTGTGTTGAGTCATGCTGCTATTTTTCCGGCGTCGCACTATATAGTAGGTGCAGATAAAATGTCGGGTGCTATTGAGGAAATCCGGCATGAGCTTGATGACCGTATAAAATATTTTACTGACAAAAATTTACTTATCGAAGCACAGAGAATTGCTCAGCGGACAAATTACGACATAGAAATGCTTCAGGAAATAGGATTTTGCTCAGGAATTGAAAATTATTCTCGTGTACTTTCAGGACGGGAACCGGGAGCAGTTCCGTTTACGCTTTTGGATTTCTTTCCCGATGACTTTTTACTGTTTGTTGACGAGTCGCACGTTTCTATTCCACAGGTAAGAGGAATGTACGCAGGGGACAGGGCGAGAAAGAACACTCTTATAGATTACGGATTCAGACTGCCTTCAGCTGCAGACAACAGACCGTTAAAGTTTGATGAGTTCTACGAAAGACTGAATCAGATAGTATTTGTGTCTGCAACTCCCGGAGATTTTGAAAGAGATAAGTCGAAACAAATAGTAGAACAGGTAATTCGTCCTACAGGGCTTTTAGACCCGCTTGTCGATGTTCGCCCTATAGAAGGACAGATAGATGATCTTTTGTTTGAGATTAATTCAAGAATTGAGCGTCATGAACGTGTACTTGTTACAACTTTAACAAAGAAAATGGCTGAAGATTTGACTGAATATCTGAAAGGCTATCAAATAAAAGTGCGCTATATGCATCATGGAATTGATACTGTAGAGCGTATGGAAATAGTGAGAGATCTGCGACTTGGGGAGTTTGACGTTTTGGTAGGAATCAATCTGCTTCGTGAGGGACTTGATATTCCTGAAGTTTCCTTGGTTGCAATTTTAGACGCGGACAAAGAGGGATTTTTACGTTCTGAGAGCTCGCTTGTTCAGACGATAGGGCGAGCAGCGAGAAATGAAAACGGAAAGGTTATCATGTATGCAGATTCGGTTACAGGATCTATGGAACGTGCTATTTCGGAAACTGAGCGAAGAAGAAGCATACAAATGGCATTTAACGAAGAACATGGAATCATTCCTAAAACAATTATCAAGGACATTCGTGATGTTATTGAAATCTCAAGCAAGGAAGAGGTCGAATATTCTGCTCGTCAGAAAAACAAGATGAGCAAAGCGGAAGCTGCGAAGCTGATAGACAAACTCACACGCCAGATGAAAGAGGCAGCAAAAATGCTTGAATTTGAACACGCGGCATTCCTTCGTGATAAAATCGCAGAGCTAAAAGGCGAAAAATAACATCTTGACAAACAAACATTTGTTTGTTACAATATTTCTGGAACGTATGTTTGCAAT
>USCU01000087.1 GCA_900553335.1 uncultured Ruminococcus sp.
TCGGCAGCTTTTCCAATGCTAAGCTTTTTTGCAAGAAAATCGTTTAGTCCGTCTTTTGCAAGATCAAAGCTTGTGTGCATACATATTGCGCTCACACCTCCTGCTGATAAAATGACGGCAGGATTGCCGGAGGTTAGAGTTTTGAGAGGTGAGAAAATAACAGGATGATGAGAAATGACCAGAGAAACGTTCTTTCTGACAGCCTCATATGCTATTTCTTTTGTTATGTCAAGGCAAAGCATTATGCTCTTTATTTCCGTTGAATTGTTTTCTACTAAAATTCCGCTGTTGTCCCATCTTTCCTGAGCGCAAAACGGAGCGAATGAATCTATGTAATTGTAGACCTCTTTTACAGTCATTTTTCTTTCTCCTTTAGAAATTTGTCTATACTAACAGAAATCTGCAACAGCCTTTCGCTTTGGGAAAGTTTATCCTTTGAGTTTTTCATGCCGATTGCAGCGGTTTTGAGTTTTTTTGCGATATCACTTAAATATCTTCTGTCATCTAAAGACTTGTTTGAAAGCTTTCCTGTGTATAAAAAATAATCATCATAGTCGATTTTTATTCCCTGATATTCAGCATTTATTACCGTATAGCAGAAAACGCCTGACGATACGGCAGATTCGTTTTTTATATAAAAGCCGTTGTCGCACAAAAATCTGCGAAGAAGGTGAGGCTTTGTCATAGGCTGAAGTACAAGATTTGTCTTATTGGTTTTTAAGTAATTGCATCGGCTTATAATATCCGAGATCATTTCTCCGCCCATTCCGGCAATAATAACATCGGTAATCTCGTCTGTCACAACGCTGTCAAGGCCGTCTGATTTGACGATAGTTATTTTGTCTGAAAGCCCGTTTGAAAGTACCGTTGTCTTCGCCGCTTCTAGAGGACCGTCCTTAATGTCGCAGGCAACAGCTCTTTTGGAAATTCCGTTTTTAACGAGGAAAACGGGAAGATAGGCGTGATCTGTTCCGACATCAGCCGATATCCCTCCTCTGCAAACATATTCAGCACATTTTAAAAGTCTTTTGTCAGTCATTTTAAATTTTCCTTTTGTGTGAAAAATAGGGTGACAAAAAAATGCCACCCTCAGTCTTTTGAAAAAGCACACTTTTAAAATAATGTCGCGTAGGCGGACATGCGCCGACGCAGCGACACCTTGAGAGAAAATCGGCGGTGCGAGCCGATTTTCGACGAAAAGGGGTTTCCCATGGGGAGCGTTGTCGGCTTTGCCGACACGCTCAGGGTGACAAAAAATGCCACCCTGATTTTTAGATTTTGCTTGTATTAGTTTTCGAAATGTTCGTTTAATTTTTTTACAAGCTCCGCAGGATCTACCCCATGAACAGCACAAGCCTGTCCGATAGACTCGCTTCTGGCTGACGGACATCCTAAGCAATGCATTCCCATATCAAGGAAGAATGGCGCAGTATCTGCGTCATGATCTAAAATATCGCCGATGATTGAAGCTTCAGTTACTTTAAAATCTGCCATTTTTTATACCTCCGTTTATTTGTTGTTAAAAACACTATATTATAATCTCATTGCGATTTATCGCAATCGTCAGCAAAGCCGACAAGTCGGCGACAGCCGCAAATTAATGATTCTCTTAAAGATATTATAACCGATATTTTATTAAAATGCAAGTGTCGCTTGTTTTTTGTTGCGTTAGGTAAAAATATATGGTATACTAAATGAAAATCCGGAATATATAACAACGACTATGCCCTGCCTCTAAGGCGGCGGACAACTTAGCCTTTCAGCATTGGAATAATTCCCTCACTTAAATCCTAAGGGGCTAATGTCAGGTCGTTTGTTGAACGACGGGGCGCTGCCCCTTATTGAAAAGCTTTGAAAGGACGAAATTAAATGATAAATGTTTCAAATGTAAGCCTTCAGTTTGGAGGACAATATCTTTTTAAAGATGTCGATTTAAGATTTGCCGCAGGAAACTGCTACGGAATAATCGGAGCGAACGGAGCGGGAAAGTCTACGTTTTTAAGAATACTTTGCGGCGATATTGAGCCTACGACAGGAGAGGTCGCAATAAAAAAAGATGCAAGAATCTCGGTTTTAAAGCAGGACCATTTCGCATATGATGAATACAGCGTTTTAGATACCGTTATGATGGGAAACGAGCGTCTTTACGAAATTATGAAGCAAAAGGACGCTTTGTATGCTAAAGAGGACTTTACTGAAGCGGATGGTGATCTTGCAGCAGAGCTTGAAGGAGAATTTGCCGAGCTTGGCGGATGGGAGGCCGAAAGCGACGCTTCAAAGCTTATTCAGGGACTTGGACTTTTCGAAGAGCTTTTGTATCAGAGTATGGCAGGACTTTCGGGAAATGAAAAGGTTAAAATTCTTTTGGCTCAGGCACTTTTCGGAAACCCGGATATAATACTTCTTGATGAGCCGACAAACCATTTGGATATTGACGCCATAAGGTGGCTTGAGGACTTTCTTGCAGAATATTTCGGTACGGTTTTGGTGGTTTCGCATGACAGACACTTCTTGAATAACGTCTGCACGCATATTGTTGATATTGATTATACAAAAATTAAAATGTATGTGGGAAACTACGAGTTTTGGTATGAGTCAAGCCAGCTTATGCAGCGAATGATAAAACAGCAAAACAAAAAGGCGGAGGAAAAGATCAAGGAGCTTCAGGAGTTTATTGCGAGATTCTCTGCTAATAAGTCAAAATCAAAACAGGCGACCTCGAGAAGAAAGCTTTTGGATAAGCTTGAGGTTACAGAGCTTCCTGCATCATCAAGAAAATATCCGTTTATAGGCTTTACAATGGACAGAGAGCTTGGCAAGGAGATCTTGCAGGTAAAGGGGATCTCAAAGACAGTTGACGGGGAAAAGCTGCTTAACAATGTGACATTTACAGTCGGCAGAGAAGATAAAATAGCCTTTGTCGGAGAATCTGAACAGGCTATAACTATGCTTTTTAAGATTCTGGCTGAAGAAGAAGCTCCTGATGAGGGCGAATTTAAATGGGGAGTTTCAACATCTCGCTCGTATTTTCCTGTTGATAATTCAAAGTATTTCGATGGATGCGATTTGTCTATTCTGGAATGGATAAGACAGTATTCCGAAACTGATGAAACAGAAACATACCTGAGAGGCTTTTTAGGTAAAATGCTTTTTTCGGGTGATGAGATTTATAAGCCGGTCAAAGTTTTATCGGGAGGCGAAAAGGTGAGATGTATGTTTTCACGTATGATGCTTTACGGGTCTAATGTTTTGCTTCTGGACCGTCCTACAAACCATCTCGATCTTGAAAGCATTACCGCAGTTAATAATGGACTTAGAGATTTCAAGGGAGTTGTGTTGTTTGCGTCGCACGACCACGAGATAATGCAAACCGTAGCTAATAGGATTATCGAAGTTACTCCTGAGGGAGTAATTGACAGACAGGGAACATATGAAGAATTCCTTGAGTTTAAAAAGCAGAGGAAAGTATAAAATCAAAACCCGGTTTTTTTTATGTTCCTTTAATGTTTAAAAATAAATAAGTTAAACCTTTTTAATTATTAATATTATATTACACAATTTTAATTTTTTGTTAATGATTGGCGGATTTAAATATGATATAATGAATTAGTTAAATAAGAATTATCAATAAGACAACTGTGTCTGCATTTATGCAGTATACAGGCTCTTTTTCAGATGCAGTTTATCACTACGGCGATAAGGGAGGGAAAATATTTGAAAAAAAGACCTTGTATTGGCATTGTCGCAAGAAGTATAGATGAATCTTATGCAACAGAAGTCATAGAGGGAGCTGTAAAACAGGCTTTTGAGATGGACTACGATGTAGCTGTTTTCAGTATGTTTGACGAGAACTCGTATATTGATGAGTACCATGAAGGAGAAAAGAACATTTTCAATCTCATAAATCCTGATAAATTCGACGGCTTTTTGTTTCCTGTTGCAATGTTTAACAGCTCTGACTTAAGGGAGTACATATTTGACTTTTTAAAATCAACAAATAAGCCGGTAGTTGCAATTGATTATGCAACAGATATTTTTCCATGTGTGCTTAAAGATGAGAGAACGCCGTTTAAGGATATTGTAAATCATCTTATAGACGTTCATGGATTTACAGATATTATGTGTCTGACCGGTCTTAAGGGAACATTTCAGGCGGAGGAACGCCTTGAGGCCTATAAGGAAGTGCTTAGAGAGCGAAACATTGAGGTCTTGGAGGATCATTGCGTTTACGGAGATTATTGGAGTGATGTGGCTCAGGATCTTGCTGTGAAAATGCACAATAAAGAAATCGGAATACCCGAGGCTCTTGTTTGTGCAAACGACAGAATGGCAATGTTTTTCATAGAAAAGTTTACAGAGCTTGGACATAGTGTTCCCGATGATATTGCTGTAGTAGGGTTTGACGGAATAACCGAGTCTAGAGATAATGTTCCGACTATTTGTACATATAAGGTTCCTGACGCTCAGTCGGGAGCAAATGCTTTTTCAAAACTTTATAGTATAATGACCGGAGAAAAATGTGAAACGCTTAATCTTCACAGCGGATTTGTAATTCGCGGAGAAAGCTGCGGTTGCCTTGAGGATAATTCCTCTAATGTAAGAATGATGCGTAAAAACGCAAGAATTGAGCAGACTCGCCGCGGATATTACAGAACGGCAAATCTTTTTGAATGTCTTGCAACAGCTTCTACCTTCAATGATTTTATAGACCACTTGGGAGAAAGTGTTTATATTTTTGCCGTAGGAAAAGAAGAGTGTAAGTATGACCTTTGCCTATGCAAGGATTGGGATTCTTTAGGGTCAGAGCAAAATTATATAAAAAAAGGCTATGCAAAGACAATGCAGGCAGTATGCAGATCTGTGGAAAGAAGATTTAATTTTGATCCGGTTGATATTTATCCGCCAATGTGGGAGGAGAGAGATGTACCAAGCGTGTTTTACTTCTTTCCTGTGCATTTTAACGATCGTTGTCTGGGCTTTTCAGTTGTTTGGTGTGAAGGTCATGTAGAAGTCTGCGGAAGAACATTTTGGGATTGGCATAAGGCCGTTACAAATGCTATAGAGTTTCGGAGAACTAAGATCTGTCTTGAAAGCTTAAACCGCATTACATACTTAAATTCTATTAAGGATAAGCTGACAGGAATTTACAACAGAAGCGGTTTTGAAAAGTACGCCGAAGAGTTTATGCAGGCAGCTAAAAACAGCGGTCAAAAATTTATGCTTATATCCTGTGATATGGACGGATTGAAACATATTAACGACATATACGGCCACTTAGAGGGCGATGTTTCTCTTAGAATTATTGCAAACGGTTTAAGCTATGTTTGTCTTAATAATGAAATCTGTGCAAGAGTCGGCGGAGATGAGTTTATGGTTATAGGCTACGGTGATTATAACGACACCGTTGTTAAGGAAATGATATTCCAGTTTGATAAGTATCTTTCAAGATATAACCTTGCAAATAACAACGAGTATAATGTAGATGCGTCTACCGGATACGTTATATGCGATGTAACAGACGATACAAGCTGTCTCTTATACACATCTCCGAGCCCACGAGACAAGAGGCAATCTCGT
>USCU01000088.1 GCA_900553335.1 uncultured Ruminococcus sp.
GCTTTCTCTTGAATCGTGGGGAGTTCTGAAAGGGTGTATTTCAAATTCATCAACATAAAATCTGTCCACAGATGAAAAAACGTTGATAACGCTGTTTGGAGAAACCAGATCGTTTTGTGCGATATATTCCGCTGTTTTTAATCCTGTGAATATTGGAGTGCGGTACTTCTTCGTAAAATTCAAAAGCCCTTTTATGTGATCTGAATGCTCGTGAGTTATTAAAATTCCCGAAATTGCTTCAGGAGAAATGTTAATGCTTTCAAGTGCTGTAACCAATTTTTTGCAGCTTACTCCTGCATCTATTAAAATTCCGCTCTTCGCTCCGCCTAAAAAAGTAGAATTACCGGAGCTTGAAGAATAAAGAGGACATAGTCTTGACATAATATCACCTGCTTAAAAAATAAAAGGCGGACAGCACATTTAAGCCGCCGCCTTGAAAATTCAAATTTAAGTTTATCCCGAAATCGCCTGAACATTTGAGTCGGGATAGTATCTTCTTACCATATCTCCGCCGAGAGCACGTACCTTAGCGTCTATGCCCTCATAACCTCTTTCAATATGAAAAATATCATCAATAATTGTTTCGCCATCAGCAGCAAGTCCTGCAATAATCATAGCAGCTCCCGCTCTTAAATCGGTTGCCTTAACCGGTGCACCGGTTAGATGTCCAACACCTTGAATTATAGCAACCTTACCGTCAACTAAAATGTCAGCGCCCATTCTTCTTAACTCTGCAACATATCTGAAACGATTATCAAAAATGTCGTCAGTAACAATGCTTGTCCCTTCAGCAAGTGTTAAAAGAGTAGAAAGCTGAGGCTGCATATCTGTTGGAAATCCCGGGTGCGGCATTGTTCTGACACTTGTTTTCATGAATTTTGTGTCAGGCTTAACGAAAACCCTGACACTTTCGTCAAACTCCTCAACGCAAGCGCCGATTTTTTGAAGCTTTGCTGTAATTGATTCCAAATGCTTTGGAATCACGTTTTTTATAAGCACATCGCCTCTTGTGGCTGCTGCCATAACCATATAAGTGCCGGCTTCAATCTGATCCGGAATAATAGCATATGTGATTCCCTTTAAATGATTAACGCCTCGAATCTTGATAACATCTGTTCCGGCACCTCTTATATCAGCTCCCATAGAGTTTAAGAAGTTTGCTAAGTCTACGATGTGCGGCTCTTTTGCAGCGTTTTCGATAACCGTAAGTCCTTTTGCCTTTACTCCTGCAAAAATGGCGTTTATGGTAGCTCCTACAGTAATGAAGTCAAAATACACATTGCCGCCGTAAAGCTCATCACACTTAACGTGTACAGTTCCGGCATGCATATCGTCCACAGCTCCTAAAGATCTGAAAGCCTTAAGGTGTTGATCAATAGGTCTGTCGCCTAAATCGCATCCTCCCGGCATCGGAACATATGCTTCATGAAATCTTCCTAAAAGAGTTCCCAAAAAATAGCTGGAAGCACGCATGCTTCTTGCAAGCTCATACGGAACTACGGGATTTTTAATTCCTGTTGTATCAAAAGAAACTACATTCTTTCCTGTAATCTGAACCTTCGCACCCATCTCACGAAGGATTTTCAAGCATATTGAGATATCGCTTATCTCCGGTACGTTTTCTAAAACACAAGGCTCATCACAGAGAATAGTTGCTGCAACGATAGCAACAGCTGCATTCTTAGCTCCGCTTATGACAACCTCGCCGTTTAGGGGTTTGCCCCCTCTAATAACATACTTATCCATCACTAAGCCCCTTATAAGTCATTTTGTTGTCTGCTTTTTTCTTTATATATATTTTTACACTGATCAATCTTTACAAATTAATATTATACCCTGTTTTTCATTTTAAATCAAACGTTTTGGAAATTTTCTACTATTTACATAGAAATCAGTTTAATTAAAAGTTATATTTCTACATCTTAGCAGTACGTCCGAACAAAAAAACACGGATCTACAAGGCATTGCATATCTATATCTTGTGCAAATCGCACTTGTATACACTATATTCTATCATATAAGTTAGAAAAAATCAAGGCTTTTTACCAAATCTGCCGATTAAACTGTTAATTTTTACTTTTGAGTAAAAATGGACGGTATTTTGATCGACGGTATTATACAGAACCTTAGACAAAACAGCAAACGGAGCTTTAATCTCCTTGACTAAAACTCAATAGAATGCTAATATAGTTTTAAAGAAAACTGAGTTTGCCTGTCTGATAATTTGAGTTTAGTTTAACTTTCAAATCGAACAGCTTAATATTTCAGGAGGGGATAATGATGATCCCTAATTGAAAGGCTTATGGACTGGTGCCGATTGTTAAAAGATGGGTATGTGTCCTCTCGGTGAAGAAATCTGTCGGGCGGTGATTGTAGTGATCAAAACGCATAAATTCTGGATTTTTTTGTTAGCCGTGATTTTAGCGGTTTGTATAGGCTTAGTGTTTTTGCTTCACCAAAAAAGCGGAGAAACTGTGTTTGTATATCACAAGGACGAGCTTGTGTATAAAATGGACCTTGACAAGGATGAAATTAAAGAATTTGCATTTGACGAGGGAGTAAACGTAGTTGAAGTAAAGGATAAAGAGGTATATGTCAAAAGCGCTGACTGTAAAAATCAAATCTGCGTAAACAGTGATCCGATAAGCTCTGCCGGATCAATTATAGTATGTGCACCTCATCGCTTTACGGTAAAAGTATGCAGAGAATCATCAGAGGACGCATATGTATAGAGGATTTAAAATGAATTACAAAAAATTTTGTCTTTCAGCTTTGTTTTTGGCGCTTTCCATTGCAATTTATACACTTGAAAGCTTTATACCACCGATAGGTATACCCGGTGCAAAGCTTGGGCTCTCAAATATAGTTACGCTTATGGCTCTTTTATATCTCGGAGTCAAACTGAGCGCTTGCATATTATTTTTGAGAATTGCAGTTACAGCTCTTTTTTCAGGAACTGTCATAAGCTTTGTGTTTTCGCTGTTTGGCGGAGTTTTTGCATTTGTTATAATGAGCGTAATGGTCACGCTTCTCCCTAATAAGCTTATATGGGCATCGTCTGTTATGGGTGCAGTGTTCCACAACATAGGACAGCTATTAGCGGCAGCAATCATAATTGATAATATGAGTGTTATTTATTATCTGCCGATTTTGACTGTTACGGCAATTGCGACCGGTGCGTTTACGGGGCTTGCAGCACAGCTTACTGACAATCGCCTTGGAAAGGTAATAAAATCAAGGTTTCGTCTGTGATAAAACGGGCGGAGCTTTTTTGTTTACTCACAGGGTCAAAACTTGATTTTTTTACACTGTTGTGTTAGAATAATATTGTATATTTTTTGCTGCGGTGAGAGGGTGATTTTTTGCGGATAATCGGAATAGATCCGGGCTATGCTATAGTCGGATTCGGAATTTTGGATTATGACCGCAATGAGTTTTCCGTGGTCGATTTCGGAGCTATTACAACTCCTGCGGGATCACCGTTTGAGCTGCGGCTTAAATCAATATATGACGATATGTGCGAGATACTCGATACATATAAGCCTGACGAGATGGGAATTGAAAAGCTGTTTTTTAACACTAACCAAAAGACGGGAATTGATGTTGCACAGGCGAGAGGAGTTACTCTTCTTCCGGCGATCGAACGAGGAATAAAAATAAGCGAATATACACCTCTTCAGGTAAAGCAGTCGGTCGTAGGATACGGAAGAGCTGAAAAGAAGCAGGTGCAGGAGCTTACACGGTCGATTTTAAGGCTTTCAAAAGTTCCGAAACCTGACGACACGGCGGACGCTCTGGCTATTGCTATCACTCACGGGCACACATCTTTTAACACACTTAAAAATTTGGAGAAATATTTATGATATACAGTATAACAGGAAACGTTTTACATATAGGAAGTGATATGGCAGTAATCGAATGCAGCGGAATAGGATATTATATAAATACAACTGTTACTACGCTTTCGCAGATAAGCACTCAAGCCGGCAAAGTAACGTTATATACTCATCTTGCTGTAAGAGAGGACGACATTTCTCTTTATGGCTTTGCGACATATGATGAGCTTAATGCATTTAAGCTTCTTACCTCCGTTTCAGGAGTAGGACCAAAAGCGGGACTTGCGATACTTTCTGTACTTACTCCTCAAAGCTTTGCACTTGCGGTTGCGACGGGTGATTCAAAGGCCTTTACAAAAGCTAAAGGAGTAGGACCTAAGGTTGCTCAGAGAATAACCTTAGAGCTTAAAGATAAGGTATCGCATGAAACGGAGCTTTTGGGTGACAATGCTGATGCCGACCTTTCAACAGACGGCTTTCCGAATGCCGAACAGGCGGTACTCGCACTTACAACTCTCGGATATTCTCAGTCAGAGGCGGCAAGCGCTGTTGCAAAGCTTAACCGAAGCTTATCGGTTGAAGAGCTTATAAAGGGCGGACTTAAGGTTTTATCGGGAAACTAATTCTCTAAGACAGACAAAACGCAGAATACTGTTTTAGGCAGTAAAATAAATAAAAAAATAAATAACTGAAAGGGACAGACGCAAAATGGGAAGATTATTTGGAACAGACGGAGCTAGGGGAGTGGCAATCACGGAGCTTACCTGCGAGCTTGCTATGAAAATCGGAAGAGCTGCGGCGGTTGTACTTACACGCCATTCAAAAAGAGATAAGGCAAGGATAATAATAGGCAAGGACACGAGAATTTCAAGTGATGTTTTAGAAGCGGCACTTGTATCGGGAATATGCTCGGTTGGAGCGGATGCACATATTTTAGGCGTTATTCCAACGCCGGCAGTTGCTGTTTTGGTAAACAAATATGAAGCTGACGCAGGCGTTATGATTTCAGCTTCGCACAATTCTGTTGAATTTAACGGAATCAAGCTTTTTTCAAATGAAGGCTTCAAGCTTCCTGACAGTGTGGAATATGAGATAGAAAAGCTAATTCTTGATACTCCGGAAGAAACCGAGCTTAAAGACGGAACTGAAATAGGAAGAATAGTTTATGAGAAAAATGCTGCTTGGGATTATATTCGACACATTATGAAGTCGGTTGACTGCGACTTTAGAGGTATAAAGGTTGCGATCGACTGTGCGAACGGTGCATCGAGCGAATGTGCAGTTCATCTGTTTCAAGGACTTGGAGCTTCATGCTATTTTATAAACAACGATCCTGACGGAACGAATATCAACCGTGACTGTGGTTCAACTCATATGAACCATTTAAGAAAATTTGTTGTTGACAACAAATGCCATGTGGGACTTGCGTTTGACGGTGATGCTGACAGATGTTTGGCAGTAGACGAGAACGGAGATGTAGTTGACGGTGATAAGCTTTTGGCTATTTTCTCAAAATATATGAAAGCCTGCGGTAATCTTAAATCCAACACCTGTGTAGTAACCGTTATGACGAATCTCGGATTTATGAAATATGCAAAGGAAGAGAACATCGTTGTTTCAAGAACCGGAGTGGGGGACAGATATGTTCTTGAAGAAATGAAAAGAGGCGGATATAATCTCGGCGGAGAACAGTCGGGACACATAATTTTGCTTGACTACGC
>USCU01000089.1 GCA_900553335.1 uncultured Ruminococcus sp.
GATGTACATGACGGACTGTTTGTAAGATACTCGGATACAAGCGCTATCAACTTGTATCTTAAAAATAATAATTTATCGAAATAAGGAGATTACTATCATGAAAAAATTAACTGCACTTTTAATGGGCGTGCTGCTTGTATTCAGTATTACTGCTTGCAGTTCCACATCTGCTGATAAAGATAGCTCTGAAACAAATACGGAATCACAGGTTACGGATCAGGCATCTGACAAAACACCTGACAATGGCGCTGCCGAACCAATTGATTCTTCCGATCCGACGGCAGCAACAGATGGAAAGACATTGATAGTTTACTTTTCATGGTCGTCCAATACGGAAAAAATGGCGAATACCATCAAAGAGCAAACGGGCGGGGATATTTTTGAGATTGTACCGCAGATTCCCTATCCGGAAGATTACACCGAATGTACCGAAGTTGCGCTGAAGGAACGAGATGAAAATGCCCGTCCGAAGATTAAAGATTTACCGGAATCTCTTGAAGAATATTCAAAGATTTTGATCGGCTACCCGATTTGGTGGCATACTGCGCCGATGGTGATCGGAACTTTTCTTGAAAACTACGATTTGATGGGCAAGGAAATATATCCCTTTACACAGTCAGCCTCTATGGATACCGAACAGTTTGAAAATTCTATGGAATTTGTAAAGGAATGTGCAAAAAACGCAACAGTGCATGATGGATTATTCGTAAAAGCCACAGACACAGAAGGAATTCTTGCGTATTTGAATGAAAATGGATTGAATCAGTAAAAGGAGGACGTAGGGAATGATAATGGAAGAAAAGGAAAAGCCTTATGTAATCTGCCATATGCTGACTTCCCTTGACGGAAAGATTGACGGAGAATTTTTCTCTGCACCCGAATGTTTGCCCGCATTGCAGCAGTTTTCAAAAGTCCGAACCTTTTATGGCTGCCCTGCCACGCTTTACGGGACAACAACGATGGAAAGCAGCTATGCTGACGGACGGATAGGAGAACTTTCAAAGGGCAATACTAATTATTCCCGTAAGGATTATATTGCCGGAAGCGATGTTCAAAACTATATTGTTTCTCTTGATCCAAAAGGCATTTTGGCATTCAGCGGGAAATATCTTGAAAAGAAAGGCCGACCGAAAGCGCACATAATTGAGGTGCTGACCGAGCAGGTTTCAAACGAGTATATTACCTATCTGCGCAGTATTGATGTTTCCTATATTTTTGCGGGTGAAAATCAACTTGACTGTAAGCTGCTTTTAGAAAAGCTGAATAAATTGTTTGGAATTTCAAAGCTTATGATTTCCGGCGGCGGACTTACCAACTGGTCGTTTGTGCAGGATGATTTGATTGATGAACTCAGTCTGGTGATCGCTCCTGTGGCGGACGGCGACCGCAAAGCAGCTTCCATTTTTGAAAAATCAGACTTTTTGCCGCATCGTGCTCCAGCAGTATTCACATTAGAATCCGTTGAGACAATAGACGGCGATACACTATGGCTGCGCTATTTACGGAAATAAGGGGACGAGATATGAAATACAGAACATTAGGTAAAGACTTAACAGTGTCTGCAGTAGGGCTTGGATGTATGGGACTGAGCCACGCTTATGGCGCACCTACTGAAAAAAGCCAGGCAATCAGACTGATTCAGCAGGCAGTCGATATTGGATACACTTTTTTCGATACTGCCGAAGTGTACGGAATGCCTGACGATCCTCATCAAAATGAAAGTCTGGTGGGGGAAGCATTGAAAGGCTGCCGTGACAAGGTTATCATAGCAACAAAATTTGGTATTCGCTTTGATATGACTGCCGCAGAGGTCAATAAGCCACTTGTTCCTGATTCAAAACCGAAAACAATCCGTGCATCGGTTGAGGCTTCGCTGAAGAGGTTGCAGACAGATTACATTGACCTATACTATCAACACCGTACTGATCCAAATGTCCCCATAGAGGAAGTGGCTGGTGTAATGGCAGATCTCATTAGAGAGGGCAAAATCACACACTGGGGACTTTCGGAAGCATCTGAGGAAACGATTAGGCGCGCTCACGCAGTTTGCCCAGTCACAGCAATACAAAACCGCTACTCTATGATGGCACGGTGGTATGAATCGCTGTTTCCAATGCTTGAAGAACTGAATATCGGCTATGTGGCGTTTTCACCGTTGGCAAACGGATTTTTAAGTGCTAAATACGGAAAAGATTCCAAATTTGAATCAGGTACGGATTATCGCAGCATCATGCCGCAGTTTCAATCTGAGAATATGGATAAAAATCGTAAATTGCTTGCTATGCTGAATCATATGGCAAAAGAAAAGGAAGCTACTCCAGCCCAAATATCCCTCGCATGGATGTTATGCAAAAAGCCGTACATTGTACCGATTCCCGGGACACGCAAGTTGGATCGATTAGCGGAAAATGGAGGTGCGGCAGATGTTTTGCTTTCTGCATATGAAGTAAAAAAGCTGGATCAGGCGCTTGATTCTATCGAAATGTCCGAAGTGTTTGGCGGTTCAAAAATATGTAATAAACGTTAAAGGAGAATTTACGATGAAAGACGTACTGATTTTGACGGGTGCGGGGCAGATCGGAATGGCGATTGCCCGCAGAATGGGATGTGGAAAGAAAATTGTAATCGGTGATAAGCGAAAAGAAAACGCCGATGCAATTGCGAAGATCATGAACGATGAATACACTTATAACGGACTGCGTTTTTTTTGAATAACACAGCAGATTAAAAAAGTTACTAATAAAGGAGATTATTATCATGAGAAAAAATTTTGGAGCAAAAACCTGGATGTATCCGCTGCCGGTGCTGATTGTCGGCAGCTATGACGAAAACGGAAGGGCAGACGCCATGAACGCTGCATGGGGCGGTATTTATGAGGCAAATCAGGTGATTCTGTGTCTGAGCGCAGGTCATAAAACAACAAAAAATATTAAAGCAAAAGGAGCGTTCACTGTCAGCTTTGCCGACGCCGCCCATGTTGCAGGCTGCGACTATGTGGGAATCGCATCCGGCAACAACACACCAGACAAAATGGAAAAAGCAGGTTTCCACACCACAAAGAGCGAATTTGTGGATGCACCAATCATTGATGAATTGCCTATGACCTTGGAATGCAAGCTGATCAAGGTTGGCGAAGACGGTCATATTATCGGAGAGATCGTCAATGTCAGCGCCGATGACAGTATTTTAGGAAATGACGGACTTGTTGACACGGCAAAATTGCAGGCGATTATCTTTGATCCGGTTCACAATGCCTATTTGAAGCTTGGCGAAAAGGTTGGAAATGCGTTTTCTGACGGAAACGCCTTGAAATAAAATGAAATGAGGGAGGATTTTTCAATGGAAACAATCACATTAAACAACGGAATTGAAATGCCAATGGAGGGCTTCGGAGTCTTTCAAGTGCCTGACCCCGCACAGTGTGAACAGGCGGTGATTGACGCTACCCTAAGCGGATATCGCTTGATTGATACTGCGGCCGCCTATATGAACGAAGAGGCTGTCGGAGCTGCAATCAAAAAATGCGGTGTCCCAAGAAGTGATCTTTTCATTACCACGAAGCTGTGGGTGCAGGACGCCAGTTATGAAGGCGCAAAGAAAGCTTTTGATACTTCTATGAAGAAATTGGGGCTTGAATATCTCGACCTGTATTTGATCCATCAGCCTATGGGCGATTATATGGGAGCATGGCGTGCGATGGAGGAACTTTATAAAGAAGGCGTGATCCGTGCTCTGGGAGTTTGCAATTTCTATCCCCATGTGCTGACAGACTTCTGCGAAACGGTGGAAGTTCTACCTTCTGTCAATCAGGTGGAACTGCATCCGTTCTTCCAGCAGGATGACGCACTGGCAGTTATGAAAGAATATGATATCGTACCAGAGGCTTGGGGACCATTTGCAGAAGGCAATCACGGCATCTTCACGCACCCTGTTTTGGCAGCAATCGGAGAAAAATACGGCAAAACCGCCGCACAGGTTGCGCTTCGCTGGAACGTTCAGCGCGGAGTCGTGGTTATCCCGAAATCGGTGCATAAGAACCGTATGGAGCAAAATATTGATATCTGGGATTTTTCTCTGTCGGATAAAGATATGGCGGAGATTGCAAAACTGGATATTGGTCACAGCGAGATCGTCAACCATTATGATCCGAATTTTGTAAAAATGCTGCATAGCATGAAAATACACGAATAAGCAAAAGCCGTGAAGATACCGCAGTATAAAACGGTATTTTCACGGCTTTATTTTATAATAGGAAGGAATCACAAGCATGAAAGTTTTAATGATAAACGGAAGTCCTCATGAGAAAGGAAACACTTATATTGCTCTGCATGAGATGGAAAAGATCTTTGCTGAAGAAGGAGTCGAAACAGAGATTTTACATGTCGGTAACAAGACAATTCGCGGATGTATAGCCTGCCGTTCCTGTGTAAAAAACGGAAAATGCGTGTTTAACGACATGGTAAATGAAGTGGCTGCCAAATTTGAAGAATGCAGCGGTCTTGTGGTGGGAAGCCCCGTCTACTATGCTTCCGCTAATGCGACGCTGGTAGCGTTTTTGACACGGCTGTTTTTCAGCACGCGCTTTGATAAAACTATGAAGGTGGGTGCGGCAGTTGTCGCTGCCCGCAGGGGCGGTTTGTCCTCTACCTTTGATGAACTGAACAAGTTTTTTACGATTTCCGGTATGCCGGTAGCTTCCGGTCAGTATTGGAACAGTATTCACGGCAGAGAAATCGGAGAAGCCGAGCAGGATACAGAGGGTTTGCAGGGAATGCGCACATTGGCAAGAAATATGACTTTTTTAATGAAGAGCATTGCGCTTGGCAAGGAGAAGTACGGTATACCGGAAAAAGAGCCGTTTGCCCCTATGAACTTTATTCGTTGAGGACGGAATGAAGAAATCTGAATAAACAGAAAGTGATATTGAAAATTATTGCGGATGTTGCCATGATATTTGCTTTGCTCTTATTGATGACATATGAATTGACCGGTCAGGCAGCACACGAATGGATCGGTATCAGCATGCTTCTACTGCTTGTGCTCCATCATTTTCTGAACAGCAAGTGGAGCAAGAATACTATGAAGAGCAGGTACACGATGCCTTGGATTATGCAGACCGTCCTCATCGTACTTTCCTTGTTGGCTGTAATCAATTTCTAAACCCAAAAGCAATAATATTCAATAATATGTTTATTATTCCACCTTTTCGAGCGAAGCCGAAAAATCTTCGCTCATATCACCGATAATATCTATGCCGGAATCAATATGCCCAAGAGAGATAAGTCCGTTTGAATTATGAAAATCCTTATAAAATATCGACAAATTACCCCATGGCGCATATAGACACAGATCTCCGATATCGGGATCGCAACCGTCCGGCTCGCCCTCTGTCGAAAGTTCGTTATCCGGATAAGCAATTTTTTCAACACCGTTAAAATCTTCAAAGGTAAGATCGAGCGGCAGCATATCATAAAGCTGTCTCTTATACACATCTGACGCTG
>USCU01000090.1 GCA_900553335.1 uncultured Ruminococcus sp.
CTACACAGAGTAGATCGTCGGCAGCGTCAGATGTGTATAAGAGACAGGAATTATAATCGGGATTTGATCTTACATTTACCTGCTGAGTAACCGTATACTCAGATGTATTATTTTCAGCAGCCTGTGTGGTTTGCTCTGCAGCAGTCGTTTCTTCGGTCTGATACTCTGTAGTTTCGGCTTCTGTAGTTACCTGATGAGTAGACTGGGTTGTTTTTCTTTTAAATGTTATATTAATATCATCATTTGAAGAACAAGCGCAAAAAGATGCGGCAACCGACAAAACCAACATTGCTGAAAATATTTTTCTAAACATACCTTTTCTCCTTTTTTGCTAAACAATATTAATTAATATCTAACTTCCTTCCGACAAACTCAGCACAAGATTTTATCTTTTCCATAACCTTCTCAAAGCTTGACGGTGTTAAGCACTGCGCCCCATCGCTCCATGCATTTTTAGGATTGAGATGAACCTCTATTTCAAGAGCGTCCGCTCCTGATACTACAGCAGCAAGACTCATAGGCTCAATTAAAGAAGTCATTCCTGTTGCATGGCTTGGATCAACTACTATAGGAAGATGAGATTTTTGCTTTAAAAGAGGAACAGCTGAAATATCAAGCGTATTTCTCGTCATAGGCTCAAAGGTTCTTATTCCTCTTTCACATAAAATTACATTTTTATTTCCGTTTGACATAATATACTCTGCGCTCATTAAAAGCTCCTCAAGCGTATTTGCAAGACCTCTTTTCAAAAGCACAGGCTTATTTGTTTTTCCAAGCTCCTTTAAAAGCTCGAAGTTTTGCATATTTCTTGCGCCCACCTGCAAAACGTCTATATCCTCAAACTGATCCAAATGAGCCAGCGACATTATTTCTGTTACAATAGGAAGTCCGGTTTCTTTTTTTGCCTTTAAAAGGTAGTCAAGTCCTTCCTTTCCGAGTCCTTGGAAGGAATAAGGAGAAGTTCTCGGCTTATATGCTCCTCCTCTGAGCATTGTAGCTCCTGCCTTTTTAACGGCAATCGCAGTTTCAATTATCTGCTTTTCACCCTCAACGGAGCAAGGACCTGCAATTACGTTTAAAGTTCCGCCGCCAATTTTCCTTCCCTCAACTTCAATCACCGTATCATCAGGATGAAATCTTCTGTTAGCCTGCTTATATGGCTCCTGAACTCGCTTAACCTCATCGACCATTTCCTTAGCCTGAACGCTTTCGAGATCTATTTGTGTGGTATCTCCGACAAGTCCGATAATCTTAGAATGAAGTCCTGTAACTATATTTGTCTTAACATCAAAAGTATGAAGCCAGCTTACAAGCTCCTCTATCTGACCTTCTGTTGCACTATTTTTTAATACTATAACCATTTTACTTTTCCTCCGAAATAATAAATTATATCCTTGTGATTTTGGCAAAATTCGCCATGACTTTTTTTGTCCCTCTCGTATCAAAGGCAATTTCAAGCATCGTATCGTTCGCCATTGATTTTGCGCTTAAAACAGTTCCCTCTCCAAAGACATTGTGCTTAACTCTATTTCCGACATCAAATGTCTGAGTGTTTTTCTCAGGTTTTTTTAACATATTTCTTTTTATCTGATTTTCAAGCGACATATTCGACTTGTTAAAATCATTATGCGTAAACCTTGTCGAAGCCGGTGACGACGCAACCGTCTGCTCAAAATCCTTTTCAACTCCCGACATATCAAGCTCCGACAAAAATCTTGACGGAGGATTTGAGTTCGTCATTCCATAAAGCATTCTTTTTCTTGCGTTTGTGAGATAAAGCTTTTTCTTTGCTCTTGTGATTGCAACGTAGCAAAGCCGCCTTTCTTCTTCTACATCAGCTTCGTCAAGAATGCTTCTTTGCGATGGAAATATGTTTTCCTCCATACCTACGGAGAAAACAGTGTCAAATTCAAGTCCCTTTGCAGAATGCATTGTCATCATCACTACATAATCTCCGTTTTCATCGAGATTATCCATATCTGTAAACAGCGCAATCTCCTCTAAAAATCCCGACAGCGACGGTTCTGTTGAAGATTCCTCATAATTTGCCATTGTGCTTTTAAGCTCTTCAATGTTTTCAAGCCTGGTTAAGCCTTCATCACCCTGAGTTCTTAAATACTCGGCATAGCCCGAGCGCTCCAGAAGCTCGTCCAAAAGAGTTTCAAGAGAGTCCTGCTCAGAAACTTCCCTTAAGTCTTCAAACATTTCAGCTAGCGGTATAAGCACCTTTGCTTTTTTTGCAAGAGGAATCAGCGAATCTGAATCTCTCATAATCTCAAGCGGAGTTTGAGAAAGGTCTGACGCTATCTGTTCAATAGCGGTTACCGTCGCTTCTCCGATTGACCTTTTCGGCTCATTTATTATTCGCCTTAGCCTTAATACATCCCCGGGATTGTTTATGACTGACAGGTACGATAGGATATCCTTGATTTCCTTTCTGTCATAAAACTTCGTTCCGCCGAATATTTTATATGAAATTCCGCTTTGAATAAATGCCTGCTCAACGGCATTAGACTGCGAATTCATTCTGTAAAGCACAGCAAAATCGCTTTGCTTTTTACCGTTTTTTATTCCCTCCAAAACCGTATCAGCGATAAACTTAGCCTCGCTTTTTTCAGTATTAGCCGTATATACCGTTACCTTATCTCCTGCGCCGTCAGCAGTAAATAAGTTTTTTCCTTTTCTGCCTCGGTTATTCTTGATAAGAGTATTTGCACAGTTCAGTATATTTTGAGTTGAACGGTAATTCTGTTCAAGCCTAATTACCGAAGTATTTTCAAACTGGTTTTCAAAGCTTAAGATGTTTTCAATGGTTGCACCTCGAAACTTATATATGCTCTGGTCGTCATCTCCGACAACGCAGAGATTTTTATGTCTTGAAGAAAGCATTGATATAAGCTTATACTGCACCATATTGGTATCCTGATACTCGTCTACAACTATGTATTTATAAAGGTTTTGATAATGCGATAAAACGTCAGGGTTTTCTTCAAACAGCTTTACCGTAAGCGCTATAATATCGTCAAAATCCATTGCATTTGCCGCTACCAGTCTTCGCTGATACTCTCCATACACTCTGGCGATAATTTTCTTTTGATAATCCTGTCCGCCCTCTTTTTCAAAAGTCTCCGGTGATATGAGCGACTCCTTGCATCTTGAGATTATTCCGAGAACATTTTTAGGCGGGAACATTTTATCGCTTATATCCAAATCCTTTAAAACGCTCTTTATAACTCGTTTTTGATCATCCGTATCGTAAATTGTAAAATTAGATCCGTATTCAGTGTGTTCGCTTTCACGTCTTAGTATTCTTACGCAAGCAGAGTGAAAGGTTGCTGCTGTAATCCCGGAGCCGCTTTCTCCAAGCATAAGCGATATTCTCTCTTTAAGCTCAGCCGCAGCCTTATTTGTAAAGGTTATCGCTAAAACATTCCAAGGATTTATAGGACTTACACTTATTATTTCCCGAAGTCTTGCGTTATCTTCGCATGCGCCGCTGATATAATTTTTCAAAAACGCACGCTCGTCCTCTGAAAAATCAGGCGATACGGCATGATACGCATTTCCAAAATATATCATATTGGCTATCCTATTTACCAAAACTGTAGTTTTTCCGCTTCCTGCTCCTGCTAAAATCAGCACCGGACCATCTATCTGAAAAACAGCTCTTTGCTGTTCCGTATTTAGCTTTCCAAAATATTTTTTAAGCGCTTTTTGCTTAAGCTGTTCATTGCTTTCTTTTATAAGCACCAAGCCTTCCTCCAACTCTTTTACATTTTAAATATTAAACTGCATACTATAAACCTAGTATATATGATGATATATAATATATTGTATCACAATCGCACGACTTTGAAAAGACTTTTTTTCAATCTTTTTTTGAAAACACCCATAAAACTGTAGATTTTTTGCCAAAAGTAATGTATAATTATTTCAGACAACGAATTCGCCTGTTTTATTAAAAAAATAATAGCGTTCAGATAACGCATAATAAAATAAATCATGTTGGGAGATTTACAGATTGAAAAGATATACTAACTCACGCTACAATACAATCGCCGCATATGTTATAGCCGTAATAGCCATAACAATGATAATGGTGCTTTGCATTTTTAAATTTTCAAACATTTGGTCAATTATCGGAAAAGCCGTAACTGTGCTTATGCCGGCAATCTGGGGCTTTGCTATTGCGTTTATTTTGAATCCCGTTATGAAATTCTTTGATAAAACCATTTCAAAATATGTGTTTCGAAAAAAGTCTTACCCGAGAATTACCCGTGCGATTTCGGTTTCTCTTGTAACTATTTTGCTTTTGATTCTTATATGCGGAGTTATCGCTATCATTCTTCCAAGCTTTATTGAATCTCTATTTGAAATCTTTAAGAGCGCACCTGAAATGATTTCTAAAGTTCAGGACTTCATAAACGATACCTTTAAAGATAACAAGGATATTTTAGACGCTCTTACGCAAAAGCTTTCTGAGCTGTCCAACGACACAACTACTTTATGGAAACAAATTGAACCTATGCTCACTAACCTTATGTCAAGCATTTGGAGTGTTGTGACCTTTTTGAAAAACTTTCTGATCGGAATTATAATTTCAATTTACCTGCTTTACAGCAAAGAAAGACTTATTGCTCAAAGCAAAAAGGTTATGCTTGCATTTTCAAAAAGAAAGAAATTTGAAACTACCTCTCTTATTTTAAATCGAGCGAATAAAACTTTTTCAGGGTTTATTTCAGGAAAACTACTGGATTCACTCATTATAGGAGTTCTCTGCGGAATAGTTCTTACTGTGTTTAAGTTTCCTTATCCTTTGATGATTTCGGTTTTTGTCGGAATCACAAATATAATTCCGTTTTTCGGTCCTTTTATAGGGGCAATTCCGTCAGCTGTTTTAATTCTTTTGGTTGAGCCAAAAATGGTTATTTGGTTTATAGTTATAATTGTTATCCTGCAGCAGTTTGACGGAAACGTTTTAGGGCCGAAAATTTTAGGAGATTCTACCGGACTTCCGGCTATATGGGTATTGGTTTCTATTTTAATAGGCGGAGGACTTTTCGGTTTTGCAGGAATGATACTTTCCGTTCCGGCTTTTGCGCTTATATATGATCTCACAAGAGAGTATATTGCTGAACGGCTCAGAAAAAAACATCTTCCTACGGATACAAACTTCTACAAAAACAAAAACCCCTTAATTTTTGAAAAACAATCAGGCTCACCAATAACTAAGAAAACACTGGACAAAATGGTGATTCCGTCTGCAGATGACGTAAACCAGGCAAAGAAAGACTAAAGTAACAACATAAAGTTTTAATTTGAAAATGAGGAATATAGTGAAAAAGGTAATCTGTATAATTGCAATTACATCAATAGTTTTTATACTTACAGCCTGCAATTGTGGAGGAAATATTGATAATGTCACCGTTTCAGATTGGAAACCTTCAG
>USCU01000091.1 GCA_900553335.1 uncultured Ruminococcus sp.
ATCTACACAGAGTAGATCGTCGGCAGCGTCAGATGTGTATAAGAGACAGGGGGAGTTTATCAAAAAACATAAAAGCGAAAGTTACGACACTATAGAAGAGAAAAACCTTGAGGGTGTGGACTTTGGCAGTATGATAAAAAAATAAAAATTCAAAACCCGGCAGAAATTTGAATTTCTGCCGGGTTTTTTATATGAGTTTATTTATTTGTTTAGAAGAGCGTGGATTTTTTTAGCTGGATCAATTACTTTTTCAATAGACATATCATGGTTAAGAGCAGCGATAAAGTAAGCGATATATTTTGATACATCTACATCGTTAAACCATTCTCTTTGTAAAAGCTGAGGGGTACGGTAAGTGAGGTTAGTACCGAATACTCCGTCAAGAATTCCTTCCTCGTATGCCTTGTCAAACGTTTCAAGTCCGTTTGTAAATATAGCATATGTAGCATAGGCGTATATCTTTCTTGCATTTCGCTTTTTAAGCTCGTGGGCAATATCAAGAACCGATTCGCCCGATGAGATAATATCGTCTGCAATAAAAATATCCTTACCTGAAACATCATTTCCCATATATTCGTGAGCAATGATCGGATTTCTTCCGTTGATTATAACAGAGTAATCACGTCTTTTATAGAACATACCAAGGTCAACGCCTAAAACAGATGCATAATACATATTTCTGTTTATTGCGCCTTCGTCAGGAGAAACGATCATAAAATGATCTTTATCAATATTTAAGTCGTTTAGATTTTTAAACATTGCTTTTAGAACCTGATAAGAAGGGATAACGTTGTCAAATCCCATTAAAGGAACTGCGTTCATAACTCTTGGGTCATGAGCGTCAAAGGTCAGAATGTTGGAAACACCCATAGACTCAAGCTCCTGTAAAGCAACAGCGCAATCTAAAGACTCACGATAGCTTCTTTTGTGTTGTCTTCCGCCGTAAAGGATAGGCATTATGACGTTAATTCTGTGTGCTTTTCCGCTGGCAGCCTGAATTATTCTTTTAAGATCCTCAAAATGGTCATCAGGGGACATAGAGTTGATGTTGTCAAAAAGCTTGTATTTACAGCTGTAATTTCCTACGTCAATAAGAATGAATAAGTCTTTTCCTCTTACAGTCTGACGGATTATTCCTTTGCCGTCACCCGAAGCAAATCTCGGACAGGAAACATCTATCATGTAATTGTTATCGCCAAGTCCTGATTCCTTAGCCCAATTTGTAAGATAACTGTTAATTTTTTCTCCAGTTTCCTTAAAAGAATCCATAGCAATGATTCCGAGAGGAGCAACCTGCGTCTGTTTGTCAAACAATTTAGTGTTTTCCATGATATTACCTCACTTTTATAATATATGTCTAGATAAGGGTAAGACCCTCAAGATTTAACTTAATGCTAAAAAATATCCTGTTTCTTCTTTTTAGAACGGCGTACATTGATAAAGACAGTAAATCCAACAGCCGCTGCCAAAAGAATAGGAACGAGCCATGCAGATTTTGACTTGTCTATTTTAATCTGATTCCAAAGCTCTTGGGTGTAATCGTTTGTTTCTTTTGAAAGATTGATAAACACTTCGGTCTTTTCGTCTAAATAATCAGAATCAGGGCATCTAAGCTCGTTGTTTTTAGTTTCTTCATCAAAAAGCTCTGCAACTCCGTCGTGAACGGTAGTATAGCACAAGTAATCTGTATTGGCATAAGCTATCTGAATTTCATTCATGAAATTAATGTACATCTCAGCCGCTTCTTTATTCTGAGCATCCTTAGGGATACAGAATGCGTCTACAAAGCGATTTGTACCCTCTTCCGGAATGCAGTAATCAAGGTCAGGGTTTTCATCTATCATTGTATTTACATCGCCTGCATAATAAGGAGCGATTGCTGCTGATCCACCCTCCATTTTGTCAAAAATTTCGTCCATTACATAAGCCTGAACGTATTTTTTCTGTTCCTTGAGGATCTGAGCAGCCTCGTCAAGCTCGTCCTTATCTTCAGTGTTCTGCGAATATCCAAGATAAGTAAGTGCAATTCCGAAAGCGTCTCTTGGGTTATTGAACATTAATATCTGACCGGAGTATCTTGAGTCCCATAAATCCTTATAGCCTGTTATGTCGCCGTCAATCATTGTTTTGTTATATACGATTGCAACGAATCCCATAGTATACGGGACTGAATACAGGTTGTCCGGATCATAATCGGGGTTTCTAAGATTTTCGTTTATATATTTAAAGTTCGGGATATTTTCGTAGTTTATCGTATCAAGTATGCCCTCAGAGATCATTCTTGAGATCATGTAATCACTCGGAACGATAACGTCATAATTTGCTCCGCCGCTTTTGATTTTGGAATAAAGCTCTTCGTTGGAAGCAAATGTTTTGTAATTAACATTAATTCCCGTAAGCTTTTCAAACTCAGTGTTGACATCCATATAATCCTCTTGTTCAACAGCCATGTATTCGCCCCAGTTGCAAACATTAAGAGTTATATTCTTGTCTTTAAATCTAGTATAATCATAATCGCTGAGAGCATTTTTGTCAAGCTTCATTAAATCAGTAAGGTTTGCATTGATCTGAGAAGTTTCTTCTATTACATTCTCAGGGCCGGTGCCTTTCGTATCGCTGACACTTGTGCATCCGCTGAAAATTACAGATAGGCATATTGCTGCTGTCAATAATGATTTTTTCATTTATCTACCTCCTTGAAACCTTCTTAGCCGTAATTTTTAACTGCAACAGACTCTTCTCTTGCTTTTCTTAAGGATCTGTTTTCGAGGTAGTTCTTTATAATTAAAATTGCAATAATCACCAAGAAGATGATAGTAGAAACAGCGTTTATTTCAGGTGAAACCTTTCTCCTTGTCATGGAATAAATGGTAATTGGAAGGGTTTCAACGCTTGCGCCGCTTGTAAAGTAGCTTATTACGAAGTCGTCGATCGAATATGTTATCGACATCAGAAATCCCGAAAAAACTCCGGGCATGATCTCAGGTACTGCTACTTTGAAAAATGCCTGACGCTCGTTGCAGCCGAGATCTCTTGCTGCTTCTATAAGATTTGGATTCATCTGTCTTAGCTTTGGTAAAACATTATAGATAACGTAAGGTACGTCAAAAGCAATGTGTGATAATATCAAAGTTATAAATCCAAACTGAAAGCCTATTATGTTTGACATGCCTTTAAATAAAAGCATAAGCGATACTCCCATTATTATCTCAGGATTCACAACGGGAATATAGGTGATGTTCATAATAGCAGTTTTTGAAACCTTTTTCATATTGTTGATTCCGATTGCCGCAGCAGTTCCCAAAATTGTCGCTAATACGGCAGCCGCCAAAGCGATAAGTATTGTGTTTAAAAGGCTCGTCAAAATCGTTTCGTTATGCAAAAGCTTTGAGTACCATTTAAGGCTGAATCCCGTGAAGTTTGCTCTTGATTTTGACTCATTAAACGAAAATACTATCAAAACAAGAATAGGTATATACATAAAAAGCAGGACGATGTAAAGAAATAGTTTTGATAAAAGCTTATTTTTTCTCATTATACCATCGCCTCCTCGCCGCTTGTCTGATTAAATATGCTCATAATAAGCAGAACCAGAATGATGAGTACCAAGGCCATTGCAGAGCCAAGGTGAGGATTATACGAGTTTCCCAAGAACTGCGCTTCAATTATATCGCCGATAAGATCATTTGTTCCTCCGCCGAGCATTCTTGAGATAATAAAGGTGGATACGCTCGGTACAAAGACTGCAATGATTCCTGTGGTGATTCCCGGCATAGACATAGGAATAGTTATTTTTCTCAAAACATTTATGTTTGAGCATCCTAAATCCTGAGCTGCCTCAACTACGCTTTCATCTATTTTTGTCATAACCGAATAGAGAGGAAGAATCATAAACGGAAGATAGTTATATACCATTCCGAGAACTACAGCTCCCGAATTGTTCATGAGGTTTAAAGGTCCTATACCGAAAACGCCTAAAAACCTGTTTATAAGTCCGTTTTCCTCCAGAATTGTCATCCATGCGTATGTTCTTAAGAGAAAGTTTATCCACATAGGAAGCAAAACAATCATAAGCATTGTAGATTGTTTTATTTTTGGCATCCTTACGATAAAAAGCGCAATCGGAAAACCGATGACAAGGCAAATTATCGTTGCAATTACAGCAAATCCGACAGAACGAAATAAAACATCGAGATAATCGTTCATTGCAGTAAGGTTTGAAAGGGTAAATTCGTTGTTCTCTGTTGTAAGTGCAAAGAAAACTACAAGCAGTAACGGGATAAGTGTAAAAATGCACATCCATATGATATAGGGAAGGGCAATAAGCTTCGATTTCATAAGTCTATTCCTCCTTCATTTTGTGCATTATATGGATATCAAACGGTTCAACGTTCATTCCGATTATATCGCCTATATTCTCACTGATGGTTGAGTGAATTTTCCACTTGAACCCTGCTGCATCAACGAGCATTTCATAATGAACGCCTTTAAAAATTACATTCTCAACAACACCTTTGAGCATGCCCTCTTCCTGATTTACGATTTTGATATCCTCAGGACGGATAACAACGTCCACAATCTCGTCTTTATCAAATCCCTCGTCAACGCAGACGAATTCATTGCCTGCAAATTCTACAAGACGGTCTTTGTGCATTATACCGTCTAAAATATTACTTTCACCTATAAAATCCGCAACAAATGCGTTTATCGGTTCGTTATATATATCAACGGGTGAGCCTATCTGCTGAATGTTACCGTCCTTCATGACGATTACAGTATCAGACATCGTTAGTGCTTCCTCCTGATCGTGTGTTACATAAATAAACGTAATTTCGAGATTCTGCTGGATTTTCTTAAGCTCAATCTGCATTTCTTTGCGGAGCTTTAAATCAAGCGCCCCGAGCGGTTCATCCAACAGCAAAACCTTAGGTCGGTTGACCAAAGCTCTGGCAATGGCGACACGCTGCTGCTGTCCGCCTGAAAGTCTGTTTACAGAACGTTTTTCAAAGCCTATAAGGTTTACAAGCTCAAGCATTTCCTGTACTCTTGAGCGAATCTCTTTTTCGGGAAGCTTTTGAAGCTTGAGTCCGAAAGCTACGTTTTCGTATACGTTCAAATGCGGAAATAAAGCGTATTTCTGAAATACAGTGTTTACCTGACGTTTGTGAGGAGGAAGTTTTGAAATTTCCTTATCACCGAAATAAAGCTCTCCGCTTTTCATGTTGGCAAAACCTCCGATTATACGAAGTGTCGTGGTTTTGCCGCAGCCTGAAGGTCCGAGCAGTGTTACAAACTGCTTGTCCACGATATCGAGATTGATACCTCCAAGCACCTCAACGCCATCATACTCAACTACGGCGTTTCGCAGACTAATAATTGTGTTTTTCAATTTAGCTATCAGCTCCTTATTTTATTTAGGCATATGCCTAGATAC
>USCU01000092.1 GCA_900553335.1 uncultured Ruminococcus sp.
TAGATCGTCGGCAGCGTCAGATGTGTATAAGAGACAGGTATGTACGATTTGCTTGATATAAGCGGAATCGGAGAAAAGAAGCTTGTGGTACTGATGAGATATTTTTATGTAGTAAACGATATTGGGCGAAAAACTTCATCGCAGACGACTGTTTTTAAAACAACCCAAACGAGCGAAGTCACAACCGCAAGCATGAATACATACACAACAACCGCTTCTGTCACATCTTCTAATCCAAGGGTTCGCAAGTTAGTGAACATAAACACCGCCGATGCAAAGGAGCTTGAAGAATCACTTTTAATAAGTCAGGAAATGTCTGAAGAAATAGTTGAGGTTAGGCGACTTATAGGCGGATATACAAATATACGGGAGCTTTTAATGGTAGACAATTTTACGGCAGCACTGTTGGTTGAGGTTGACGAATATTTAATACTTTAAAAAAGCGATTATAAAATCTTTTGGAACGCAAAAATCCGAGAGCCAGATCTATCGTCAAGACAGATCAAGCTCTCGGAAATTTTTCTTTTATATGATTTTCAATCTTTTATTTCTTAAATTCGTGACATCAACACGACGCACTCAACGTGGAACGAGAGGATAGGCTAAATGTCTTTGCCGTTTCGACCGGGAACAAATCCATAGCTATTTTCTTGTTTGAACCATTTGTGGAAACATAGCCATAAAGCTGAAATTTGCAAGATATATTTTCATATTGAAAAACAAACTATAATGCATTCCATATCGCAAAAAATATAAGTATATTTCCCCATGAATTATCTGTTTTATCATAAATAGCAATTGAACCATACATCAAAATAAATGTTGTTATTTACGGTTTTTGTATCGTTGAAGTACAATCTCTCTAAATTTTTCCGGCACAGATATACTCTGTTTTTCCGTTGATTTTCATTGTAAACAGCCACTTGAAATTAACTGCATGGTTAATTTCCATCGTATGAAGAACACCATTCCTGATAAACTCATAAAAACGGTATCCATCATCAGCAAATCGACTCTGTGTGGTATTTAGTGTTGCAATTACGCTTTTATCTGTGAGCTTTGAAAAGCAAGTAACCGGATTTTCCTCAAACATCTTTTTTAGAGCCTTAGTCATTTGTTTATCGTTCTTATATAGTTCAAGTAAGTAGTAAGCAATCAAATCTCCAACATCATCTAGATCTGCAAACTTAGATATATGTACTGCTAAATTATCAGTGATATCACAGTCAAAAGCACCGAACCCGCCACAGCTCCGATTGCCACAGTGAGCAAACTCTTTTTCCTGTAAGCAAGCACAAGGGCTACTGCCACACCCGACAGCGAGGGAATAAGTCCGCCTGCCGAAGTAAACACCGCCGGAAAAGTCATTGCCGCAAGCACCCCGTAGGGAATGTATTCCAGAAAAGAACAAATATACACATTTGTGATTTTCTTTTTCACCAGCACAAAGGGCAGAGCACGCAGGAGATACGTCACCAGTGCCATCACCGCAACATATTTAAAAAATGCTGAAAGGCTAAGCATGGTGCACCTCCCTCTTTACTGCCTCATCGTCTTTACCGTCCTCCGATGCAATCGGATGCCTCCATGCCCCGTATGCTGCCGCAACTACCGCACACAGCGTAATTGACAGTCCGCTGGAAAGTTTGATAAATGGTACATAATAGATCACACAGCTTAAAAGTGCTGCAATAAGCACAACCGAAAGTACCGGTTTACTCTCTCTCGCTTTCGGAACAATAATTGCAAGGAACATGCCATAAATTGCAATACCGAACACCCCCGCAACGCTTTGGGGAACGATCTCCCCGAGCAGTGACCCCAAAAGCGTTCCAAATCCCCAACCGAGATACGGCGTCAGAAATAAACCACTGAAATAACGTCTGCTCACCGGTTTTTCCTGGGACATTGCCACGGCGAAAATCTCGTCCGTCACGCCCATTGCCAACACCCAGCGATAAAGACCGCCAAACTTTTTATCCACCTTTTGCGTCAGGGAAATTGACATGAGCAAATAGCGAAGATTGATAAAAAACTGGGAAATCACCATTTCTACTAATGCGGCGCCCTCCATCATAATTGTAAGTCCCGCAAATTGCCCTGCGGAAGTCACATTTGTCAGAGAGATAAAGGTCGTCTGCCACCAAGAAAGACCCATACCAACCCCTAACAATCCAAACGTAAATGACACGGACAGATAGCCGAGACAAATCGGCATTCCGTCACGTATCCCTTTTCTAAAATTCTGTTCCATTTCTACTCCTTAAAAACGCAAAAAAATTTTCAGGATTCACTCCGACATGACAAAGCAATCCATGCTTAAATGAAAAGAGGAATGATCATACTCCATCGTATAATTTTACAGCCTATCGGAGTAATTCAAACATTTTTAAATATTATTTTCCTTTGACATCAACACCACACACTCCACATGCCCTGTTCTTGGAAACATATCGACTGCTTGTCCTTTTACGGCTTTATATCCGTTGTCACATAAGTAGCTTATATCCCGTGCAGCGGTTGACGGGTTGCAGGAAACCATTATTATTTTTTTAGGAGACATCTTTATCATCGCTTCAAGCGATATGCTGTCACAGCCTTTTCTTGCCGGATCGGCAATAATTATGTCTGGTGTTTCTCCTCGTCTTATAAGTTCACCTGCAACAGCGCCTGCATCACCGCAAATAAACTCGGCATTGTCAATTTCATTTAACTTTGCGTTAAGCTTTGCGTTTTTTATAGCGTCCGGAACAATCTCAACTCCTATAAGCTTTTTGACATCTCGTGCTAGTGAAAATCCTATTGTTCCGATTCCGCAGTATAAATCAAGCAGGGTTTCATCCCCGCAAGGCTCTGCGTATTCTTTAACAATACTGTACAGCTTTTCTGCCTGTGCAGTATTCACCTGATAAAACGAGTGAGGAGAAATTTGTACCTTGTTATTACACATAATGTCTGTTATGTATCCCTCGCCGTAAAGCACTTCATTACGTTTTCCCAAGATAACATTAGTTTTATTAGGATTGATATTCAGCACAATGCTTTTTATCTGAGGAAATATTTTCACTATTTCCTCAGAAAAAATTTTAAATCTCTTATCTGTTTGAGTCGCCACAATACACAGCATTATTTCTTTTGTGTGATAACCGTGTCTTATGTAAATGTGACGAATCTGACCTCTGCCGCTTATTTCATCATAAGCGGTAAAACCCGCTTCATCAAGCATGCTTACCGTAATGCTTGCAATTTTATTGAAAATTTCAGGCTGAAGAAGACAATCTTTATTGTCAACTACACGATGAGAACGCTTTGAATAAAACCCACTCTCAAGCCTGCCGCTATTTTCGCAAACCGGATACTGCGCTTTGTTTCGGTAGTGATATATATCCTCACAGCCCAAAATATCATCAAAATCAATATCAAGCTTTCCTATTCTTTCAAAAGCGTCTTTTACAAAATTCTGCTTGGCTCTTAGCTCAGCCTCATAGCTCATATGGCGAAATGAACATCCGCCGCATTTTTTATATGTACCGCAGTCAGGCTCTATTCTATCCTTTGACGGAGTAATTATATTGTCAATAATGCCGTAAGCAAAAGTCTTTTTTATCTTTACAATTTTACAGCTTATATTATCCCCAATTGCAGTAAACGGAACAAATACAGCCATTCCATCATATCTGCCGACTCCGTTTCCCTCGTTAGTGATGCCGTCAATTTTCAAATTGATTATCTCGTTCTTCTTAAGCATTTATGTAAAACCCTTCAATCTCATCTTTTTTTCTAAGCATCAAGTCAAAATGCTTGTTATATTCAAGTGGAAATGTATAGTTGAATATCCTGTTTAAATGCCCGTCATTTGATACGATTTTCGTTGACGCACCTGCGCCCAAAGCAATAATCGTCTGTATTTCCTCCATTATAAAAATGTTATATAGCGATGGTGAGTTATCTCTCTCCCAGCCGATGTTTTCTAAGTTTCCTACCATGTTTTTCTGACGATATAGATAGTACGGATTGTATCCGTTCTCAAGCAGACGAGAAGTTGCATATTCTATCATCTTATCAGTCGGATTATTAAGCACGCCATACTCTGAGTTTATGTTTATGTTTGATGCTCTTTTTACAGATAAGGTATGTACGGTTACATTTTCGGGATAAAGCCTTATAATACCGTCTATCGTGTTTTTAAACGATTCTACTGTATCGGTCGGAAGCCCTGCAATAAGGTCTGTGTTTATTGCTTTAAATCCTATCTTTTTGGCAATATCATAGCTTTGATAAAACTGCTCTACCGTATGCCGTCTATCAATAGCTTTTAACACATCGTCATTTAACGTCTGAGGATTTATAGATATCCTGTCCGCTCCGCACGATTTTATAACCTCAAGCTTTTCTCTTGTTATTGTATCTGCTCTTCCTGCTTCAACCGTATATTCACGAATGCTTGACATATCAAAACAATCCTGTACTTTTTTCATTAGTATAAAAAGATCCGCTTCGCTTAAAGTCGTCGGTGTTCCGCCGCCAATATATATTGTGTCAAGCCTTAGTCCCAGACGCTTGGTTATTTCAGCAGTATACTCTATTTCTCTAATGAGATTCATTATGTACTCGTCCATGATTTTTAAAGCCTTGTCCACCGACTGAGATACAAATGAACAGTACGAACATCTCGACGGACAAAACGGAATGGATATATATAAGCTGAAACTGTCAGTATTGGTTGTTTTCCGTGCTGACTTTTGAACCAATGCTGTTTTTAGCGCAATATCTATCTTTTCTTTGCTTACTAAAAACCTTCCCGAAAGTTCTTCTTTTATTTCTTCTTTGTCCATACCCGTATCAAGCATTTCATTTACACGCTTCACCGGACGAACACCTGTTATAATTCCCCATTTTGGATTTATGCCCGTAAGCTTTGATAAACATTTGAACAGCAATACGGATAGCGCAAATTCACACTCATCATCACTTGCATCATGAATATTCAGTATTTTGGTTTGACGAGATGTTTTATCACCGATTTTGCAAATAACATAGAGCAAAACTCCGCTTTTAAAAATTCGTTTTCTTGTAAAGAAATAATCACCTGAAACAAGTCTTATATCCTCGTTGTTATACACAAATTCAAAGCGCCTTGCCGGAATAAACAGCTTTAATACGCTCTCAAGCTCATATTTATAATCATGTCCGCTAAGTATTAAAGTCAAAACAAAACGCCCTCCACTAATTCGTAATTCTTAATGCGTAATGCGTAATTATTTTAAATCATCGCCTTGTGCATTTCTCTGTGTTTTTGTTATAGCCATTAGTATTTTTAATAATTCTTGACAGTCAGTCTAAATACTATCGAAATGATTATCTTCAATATATCCGCTTCCATTTAACAGCTCCAGCC
>USCU01000093.1 GCA_900553335.1 uncultured Ruminococcus sp.
GAATATGAAGAGTCTGATGCTGTGAAGGTTGCAGTTATCGGAAAACCTAATGTCGGAAAGTCTTCTCTTATAAATAAGCTCTGCAAGGAAGACAGGCTGATTGTTTCGGATATTGCCGGAACTACAAGAGATGCGACCGATACAGAGATTGAAAATGAAAAAGGAAAGTTTGTATTTATTGATACCGCAGGAATAAGAAGAAAGTCAAAGGTTTTGGAATCTATTGAAAAATACAGTGTTTTGCGCTCTTACATGGCTGTTGACAGAGCAGATGTCGCTGTTATTGTAATTGATGCAACCGAGGGCTTTACCGAGCAGGATTCAAAAGTAGCAGGATATGCTCATGAGCAGGGGAAAGCATGCATTGTTGCGGTAAATAAATGGGATGCCGTTGAAAAACAGACAGGAACTATGAACGAGTTCACTCAAAAGCTTAAAAATGACTTTTCTTTTATGTCATATGTACCGTTTGTATTTATTTCTGCAAAAACAGGTCAGCGGCTTGACAAGCTGCTTGACAAAATTTTATATGTTGCCGAGCAAAATTCTGTCAGAATCTCAACAGGAAAGCTTAATGATATTTTGGCATACGCTACAAGCAGGGTTCAGCCGCCGAGCGACAAAGGAAAGCGTTTGAAAATATATTATATGACTCAGGCGTCAACAAAACCGCCTACATTTGTAACCTTCGTAAACAGAAAGGACCTTTTCCATTTTTCATATCAAAGGTATATAGAAAATCAAATAAGAGAAACCTTTTCTCTTGAGGGAACTCCTGTGAGATTCATTGTAAGAGAAAGGGCAAGAGATGACGTTAAATAGCTTTTTATAATAAGGGGGCGTGTACAATGAGCATATCTCAGATTCTGGCGCTTGTAATAGTTGTGGCTGCTGCATATCTTTTCGGAAGCTTAAACTCGGCGATAATAGTATGCAAGGCGGTAAAGCACGATGATATAAGAAAGTACGGTAGTAAAAATGCAGGACTTACGAATGTTTTAAGAACATACGGAAAGTCGATTGCACTTATAACCTTGCTTTGCGATCTTTTTAAAGGAATTTTTGCTGTTACTCTTGCAAGAACAATCGTTGGAAACGTACTTGGAATAATGTTTTTCGGAGAAAATCTCTTCATAGGGTACGCAGCAGGACTGGCTGTAGTTCTCGGACATATTTTCCCTATATATTACGGTTTTCGCGGCGGAAAGGGAGTGCTTACTGCCTGCACAACAATGCTTGCTATTGATCCGCTGAGTATGTCTATTGCTCTGTTAGTCTTTATCATAGTTGTAGTTTTAACAAAATACGTTTCGCTTGGTTCTATAATAGCAGCAGTTGTATATCCTATTGCAACGGCTGTGTCGCAGGTTTTACTGGGCACAAGCGGTGTGCTGGAAAATTCTGTTTTGGCATGCTTGTTATCTGTTATTGTAATAGTCAAGCACCGCACGAATATAATAAGACTAGTAAAGGGAACTGAAAACAAACTGAGCTTTAAAAAGCAATCATAATTTTAGAGGGTGATAATATGGCAAATATAGCTATTCTAGGTTCAGGTGGTTTCGGATTAGCTCTCGCAGTGTTGTGCTACAACAGGGGGCATAATGTTTGCGTATGGTCGAAGTTTAAAGATGAGATCGACACCATCAAGAGAACCGGCGAGTTAAAGGCAAAGCTTCCGGGGGTAATCATTCCCGATAGAATTGAGCTTACAACAGACATATCCTGCGCTAAAGACAAGGATATAGTAGTTGTGGGGATTCCGTCCGCATTTGTAAGAAGCGTATGCATGGAGGCGGCGGAATATATTGATAAAAAGACGGTTGTTGTAAGCACGGCTAAAGGACTTGAGGAAGGCAGCCTCAAGCTTATGAGCGAGGTTGTTAAGGAGTCTATACCTGATAACACCGTAGTTGCGCTTACCGGTCCTTCTCATGCTGAGGAGATAGCAAGGGGGCTGCCTACGCTTATAGTTGCCGCTTGCAATGATTTGTCTGCGGCAAAGTATGTTCAAAGGGAGCTTTCGAGTGAAACCTTGAGAATATATACGAGCGAAGATGTTATAGGCTGTGAGATAGGAGGAGCGCTAAAAAACATAATAGCTCTTGCCGCAGGAATATGTGACGGAATGGGCTATGGTGACAACACTAAGGCTGCTCTTATGACAAGAGGAATAAACGAAATAAAGCGTCTTGGAATTGCATTGGGCGGAAAAAGCGAAACCTTTTCAGGACTTACAGGAATCGGAGATTTAATAGTTACCTGCACCAGTATGCATTCAAGAAACCGAAGAGCCGGAATTTTGATCGGACAAGGAGTAGCGCCTGCTGAGGCGATAAGAAGAGTCGGAACAGTAGAAGGCTATTATTGCGCTAAGACAGCATATGAGCTATCAAAAAAGATGGGTGTTGAAATGCCTATAACTCAACAGCTTCACAATGTTTTGGAAAACGGAAAGGACGCATTCCAGAGCTTAAAAGAGCTTATGCTAAGACCAAGAGTGTCGGAATAATACTTAATTTTGCGAGGACATTTATTAGTTTTGTCTTCGCAAATTTTGCTTTTAAGGTAAAAATCTTCTTTACAAAATTTCCCCTATATGATATACTATTACGAAGAGGATGCAGAATCTAAATTCTTTTAATTTATTAATATGAAAGAGAGATGTGGCGCATTATGGAACCTAAATACAAAAGAATTCTTTTAAAGCTAAGCGGCGAGGCACTTGCAGGCGATAAGAAAACAGGGCTGGATTATGACGTCATTACGACATTTGGAAAGAGTATAAAAAAATGTGTTGATGCCGGCGTTGAAGTTGGAATTGTCGTAGGCGGGGGAAACTTCTGGAGAGGACGCTCAAGCGGCGCTATGGACAGAACGAGAGCCGATCATATCGGAATGCTCGCAACCACAATGAATGCGCTTGCTGTTGCCGATGGACTTGAAAATTTAGGAGTTGAGGTAAGAGTTCAGACGGCTATATCAATGCGGGAGGTTGCAGAGCCTTATATAAGGAACAGAGCAATGCGGCACTTTGAAAAGGGAAGAGTTGTGATATTTGGTTGCGGAACAGGAAATCCTTTTTTTTCAACAGATACTGCGGCTGCGCTCAGAGCGGCTGAAATTGAAGCAGATATAATTTTAAAAGCAACTATGGTTGACGGAGTATATGATAAGGATCCTCATAAGTACGATGATGCTGTCAAGTACGATACTATAAGCTACGGAGATATACTTTCAAAGAATCTTGCTGTAATGGATTCTACTGCTGCGGCGCTTTGTAAGGACAACGGTATTCCGATACTTGTTTTTAATCTGGAAAAGCCTGATAATATCTATGACGCTTGTATGGGAAAAAGCGTAGGTACTATCGTAGAATAATATTTTAATTTTGACGGAGGAATTTACAATGAAAGAAGTTATAAGCAGATGCGAGGCTAAAATGAACAAGTCGATTGACGCTTTAAATCATGAGTTTTCATCGGTAAGAGCAGGAAGAGCTAACCCTGCTATCTTGGATAAGGTTTTGGTTGATTATTATGGTGCGCCGACTCCAATTAATCAGATGGCTGCCGTATCGGTAAGCGAAGCGAGAGTTCTTGTTATTCAGCCTTGGGATAAGTCAACTTTGAAAACGATTGAAAAAGCTATTCAAGCTTCAGATATCGGAATTAATCCGACTAACGACGGAAATGTTTTAAGACTTACATTCCCGCAGCTTACTGAAGAGAGAAGAAAAGAGCTGGTTAAGGATATAAAGAAAATGGGCGAGGACTCAAAGGTAGGAATCAGAAATATCCGTCGTGACGCAATGGAGAAGCTCAAGGCTCTCAAGAAGGACAACTCTATTACAGAGGATGATCAGAAGGACGGAGAAAAAAAGATTCAGGACTTAACAGATAAGTTTGTAAAGAAGGTTGATTCTTTAGTTTCAGACAAGGAGAAAGAGGTTCTTTCTATCTAATGGTTATCGAAAGATTTAAAGGCGGAGAAGTTCCTGCTCATGTTGCTATAATTATGGACGGCAATGGAAGATGGGCAAAAAAAAGAGGGCTTCCGAGAAAATTCGGGCATCGTGAGGGTGCTAAGGTTTTCAGAAAGATAACCCGTCATGCAAAAAAAATAGGCGTTAAATATCTTACTCTTTATGCGTTTTCGACCGAAAACTGGAAACGGCCTAAGGATGAGGTTGACGCAATTATGGAGCTTTTTGATAAATACCTCGATGAAGTCAGGGATTTTATTGATGAGAACATAAGGGTTTGCTTTATAGGTGATAGAACCGGACTTTCAGAGTCGCTTCAGAAAAAAATGAAAAGCGTTGAGGAGGATTCAAAGGATTTTGATTCTATGACGCTTATCTTAGCAATCAATTATGGAGGGCAGGATGAGATTGTCCGTGCAGTAAAACGGGTATCAGAAAAAGTATTATCGGAAAAAATAAAGATTGATGATATAACGCCGAAGCTTTTTGAACAAAGCCTTGATACGAAAGAGTTTCCGCCTGTTGATCTTTTGATAAGACCGAGCGGGGAACAACGCCTATCAAACTTTTTGATATGGCAGACGGCTTATGCAGAGTATGTTTTCTCTGATATTTTATGGCCGGATTATAAGCCTGACGACTTGGAAGATGCAGTTTATGAGTACATGAAAAGAAACAGAAGGTTTGGAGGAGTATAAGGGTTGAAAACACGAATTATATCCGCTTTGGTAGCGATAGTGATTGCAGCGGTTGTTTTGATTTTGCATAATACTATTGTGTTGCAGATGGCTGTATGTTTTTTAACGGCAATTGCTATATATGAGCTTTTAAAAGCTGCCGGACTTCAAAAGTATAAGGTACTGACAGCATCAAGCATGGTTTTCGGTGGTTCGATTCCGCTTGTTTGGTTCGGAGCAGGCGTGATTTTTAAGAACACTGAGTTTTTAAAATACTTGATACCAATAGAGATTCTAGCTTATCTGCTGGTTTTATTCTCTTGCCTTTTGGCATATTATAAAACTATAAAGTACGAGAAACTGTTTTTTGCAGGCTTTGAAACCTTCTTTGTAACTGCGGCATTGTCAAGCTTGCTTATAATTCACGTTTATGACGGGCTTATCGCCGTTATTTTAACTCTTTGTGCAGCATGGCTTGCTGACAGCGGAGCGTATTTTGCAGGAACTTTTTTCGGACGTCATAAACTTTGTCCGAATATAAGTCCGAAAAAAACGGTAGAGGGCGTTATCGGAGGAGTTATTTCAAACGGAATTATACTTTGCGTTGTTGCACTTTTATACAGTTTTATTAACGATAAGGCCCAGATAAATTATATC
>USCU01000094.1 GCA_900553335.1 uncultured Ruminococcus sp.
CCTTGACGCCGCTTTATCGTCTGACACACAATGCGCGAAGAGAAACCCCCATCACAAAGCCGAAATACGCGCCGGAAGAATATATCGAAACACGGTTGATCTGACCGAGCCAATCGATTGCCGAGACGCTGAAGACCCATACGACGGCATACCACATCGCAGCGCCCGCCGCCAGGATCAAAACAGACAGCCACCTGACAACGGAACAGCTTTTCTGCACGGAAAAGAAGCCAAGCAACAGCCCAAACAGAAGACAGGCTCCGAACTGAAGAATCATCAGACCGATGCGCAGTCCAGGCGAAAACGAAAAATAGTTGTCGCTAAATAAATAACTCAACGTGTTTACGCCGTATTCCGCAAAGCCGGACAAAAGCGGCAAAAACAGAAAGAGAATGCTTGTTGAAGATATTCAGGATATTATCGAAGAAAAGCTCATGTCGTTCGATTTGTATGTTTTGGCTAAAACATATATCATCTACAGATATCAAAGAGCTTTGGTCAGAAAGGCTAATACTACTGACGATTCAATATTAAGCCTGATAAGAAATGAAAACAAAGAGCTTGCTGAGGAAAACTCAAACAAAAATACTATCCTTGCCTCAACTCAGAGAGATTATATCGCAGGAGAGGTTTCAAGAGATTTAACAAACAGAGTATTGCTTCCTGAAAAGCTTTCAAAAGCACACGCTGACGGAGTATTTCATTTTCATGACGCCGATTATTTTTTGCAGCCGATCTTTAACTGCTGCCTTATAAATATCGGAGATATGCTTGATAATGGAACGGTTATGAACGGAAAGCTTATTGAAAGCCCTAAGAGCTTTCAGGTAGCTTGTACGATTACAACTCAGATCATTTCGGCAGTAGCTTCAAATCAGTACGGCGGACAGTCGGTCGACTTAAAGCATCTTGGAAAGTACTTAAGAAAGTCTAAGGATAAGTTTGAGAAGTCAATAAGAAACTCCTGCGGTGAGGGCGTTTCTGACGAAACAATTGACAAGCTGGTTTCAGAGCGCTTAGAAAGCGAGCTTAAAAGCGGAGTTCAGACGATCCAGTATCAGATAAACACTCTTATGACAACAAACGGACAGTCGCCGTTTGTAACCCTTTTCTTAAATCTCGAAGAGGGCGATGAATATATCGAAGAGAACGCAATGATCATCGAAGAGATTTTGCGTCAGCGTTATGAGGGAATTAAAAACGAGCAGGGAGTTTATGTGACTCCTGCATTCCCGAAGCTTGTTTACGTTTTGGATGAGCATAACTGCTTAAAGGGCGGAAAGTACGATTATCTTACACGCATGGCTGTTAAATGCTCTGCAAAGAGAATGTATCCCGATTACATTTCTGCAAAGAAGATGAGAGAGAATTACGAAGGTAATGTATTTTCTCCTATGGGCTGCCGTTCGTTCCTTTCTCCATGGAAGGATGAAAACGGTAACTATAAGTTTGAGGGAAGATTCAATCAGGGCGTAGTTTCAATAAATCTTCCTCAGATAGGAATTATTGCAAAGGGTAGCGAAGATAAGTTCTGGGAGGTTTTGGATGAACGTCTTGAGCTTTGCTATGAGGCGCTTATGTGCCGTCACAACGCACTTATGGGAACAAAAAGCGATGTATCTCCTATCCATTGGCAGTATGGTGCTATCACAAGGCTAAAAAAGGGTGAGAAGATAGATAAATATCTTATGAACGGATATTCTTCTATTTCTCTGGGATATATCGGACTTTACGAGGTTACAAAGCTTATGAAGGGTGTTTCGCATACAGATCCTGAGGGACAGGAGTTTGCGCTTAAGGTCATGAATAAGCTCAGAGGAACATGTGATAAATGGAAAGCTGATACGGGAATCGGTTTTGCTCTTTATGGAACGCCTGCTGAGAGCCTTTGCTACCGTTTTGCACGAATTGATAAAAAGCGTTTCGGAACAATTGAAGACGTTACTGATAAGGGATATTATACAAACTCATATCATGTAGACGTAAGAGAGGATATAGATGCGTTTACAAAGTTTAAGTTTGAAAGTCAGTTCCAGAAAATTTCTTCGGGCGGAGCTATCTCATATGTTGAGATCCCTAATATGAGAAATAACCTTGAGGCAATAGAATCTGTTGTTAAGTTTATCTATGATAATATTCAATACGCTGAGTTTAACACAAAATCGGATTACTGCCACGAGTGCGGATTTGACGGAGAGATCGTTATAAATGATGATAACGAGTGGGAATGCCCTCAGTGTCATAACAAAGATCATGCGAAAATGAACGTAACAAGACGTACCTGCGGATATTTGGGTGAGAATTTCTGGAACGAGGGTAAAACTAAAGAAATTAAATCCAGAGTGCTTCATCTTTAATAATCGAAAGGTGAAATAAGATGAATTATGGTTCGATAAAAAAGTGCGATGTTGCAAACGGTCCGGGAGTAAGAGTGTCATTGTTTGTAAGCGGATGCACTCATCATTGTAAGGGTTGCTTTAATCCGGAAACTTGGGATTTTAATTACGGTAAACTTTTTGACAGCGAGGCAGAGGATAAGATACTCGGATATTTGGTTCCTGATTATATAGAAGGCTTCTCGCTTCTCGGAGGAGAACCGTTTGAGCCGCAGAATCAGCCGGCTTTGACAAGCCTTTTGAGAAAAATCAAATACCGTTTCCCTCAAAAACAGGTATGGTGTTATTCGGGATATACGATAGACGGTGATATTTTAAACAAAGACAGCCGAATAAGAACTGAGTATACTGAAGAAATGATAGGATATATAGACGTACTGGTTGACGGGGAATTCAAAGAGGAGCTTAAAAACCTGAATATTAAATTTAGGGGAAGTGAAAACCAGAGGCTTGTTGATGTTCATAAGACGATCTCAAGCGGAAGTGTTACGCTTATAAATGAAGATGAGCTGCGATAAGCGGTATCTTGAAAGGACTTTTAATATGACAAAGATAAAGATAAAAAAACTTGATGAAAGAGCAACAATTCCGACACGGGGAAGCGAGTATTCAGCAGGAAGCGATTTATATGCAGTTTTAGATGAAGATTTAATAATTTCTCCTGCTGCTACCGTCCTTGTGCACACAGGTTTGTCACTCGAGATTCCCGAAGGATATGCAGGACTTATTTATGCTAGGTCAGGACTTGCTTCAAAGCGTGGTCTTGCTCCTGCCAATAAGGTGGGAGTTGTTGACGCAGATTACAGGGGAGAGGTCATGGTTGCACTTCACAATCATTCCGGCGAGCCTCAGACTATTTCTCACGGTGAGCGAATCGCACAGCTTGTTGTAACACCATTTTTGAAGGTGGATTTTGAAGAAGCCGATGAGCTTTCCGATACCGTTAGAGGTTCGGGTGGATTCGGTTCGACAGGAACAAAATAATTGACAATGTATAATTAATTAGACAAGATTTGACAAAAAGACACCCTTGTGATAATATAGTCACAAGGGTGCTTGCTTAACGGTAGGCGGTTTCTCCTCATTAGAGGAGGTGATAATATATGTACGATTATTTTTCGTTACTGGTGCAATTTACTTGTATGATAATTGCTGTTATCACTCTTTGTTACATGATATTCCATAATAAAAAGTAACATAATTTTTTATTTATACAAAATAAAAAATAACCGCCTAAACTTTTCCCTGAGTTAGCGGTTATTTTTTAACACAAACTTAGGAGAAACCGCTTATCGCAGGTTCCCTTTTTGTATATTATAACATATCTTTGAATTTTGTCAAGGACAATTTAATTGACAATGGATAATTAATAATCAAAGCGGGCATGGATTTGTGTCCGCTTTTTATTTGCTCAACTGAATCATAAAATAATTATCGATAAACGTTAAAAAATACTTGACAAACATAAAATTGTGTGATATAATGCAAATGTCGGAAAACTAAAAAATTTTTAGGAGGAATTTTTATGAAATCGGTTAACAGAGCAGCAATTATACTTACAAAAATATTGGAGGTACTGCATTGGTTTGCAGCGGCGGTAATGGCGTTTGTTTTGATAGCATCGGCAGCGTCAGCAAATTGGCTTGAAGAAATTCTTCAAAAAGGCTCGGGAACACTCGGCGACTCGCTTACAACATACGGATTTGAAATGAATGTTGTATACTCTGACGGTAAAATTAATATGACTGCAATTTTGCTGTTTTCTATTTGTGCTGTCATTATTCTTTCGCTTATGGCTATGGTTTTCAGAAACGTTAATCTTATTTTAAAAACCACTTTGGGAAAAACCAAGTTTTCCAAAGGGCAAACCCCGTTTCAAAAGGACAATACAAGAATGGTTAGAGAAATCGGAATTTTTTTCATTTCAGTTCCTATTGTATCGTTTGTTATGAGCGTAATTGCCCGTGCTGTTTTGGGAGTTGACAATGTAGAAATCTCCGTAGACTTTCAAAACCTCATAATCGGAATTATAGTTTTGTGCCTGTCACAGTCGTTTGCATACGGAAATGAGCTTCAAGAGCAAGCTGATGAAACGCTTTAAGGAGTGATACTATGCCGATAATATTAAGACTTGACCGAGTAATGGCTGATAGGAAAATGTCGCTTAATGAGCTTTCGGAGAGAGTCGGAGTATCAAATGTGAATTTGTCTAAAATCAAAACAGGAAAAATAAGCGCAATTCGATTTTCTACGTTAGAAGCTATTTGTGATGTGCTGAATTGTCAGCCGGGTGATATTTTGGAATATAAAAGAGATGAATAATTTGTAACTAATTCGGAGGTCGGAATTTTAGAATAATTCGTAATGTGTAATGCACAATTAATAATAAATCAAGCCACAGAGAATTTTTAAGTTTTCTCTGTGGCTTTTTTCGTTCTACCATTCTTTTTTCTTGCTGTTTGTGAGTCCTGCGATATAGTCAATGCTCACATCGTAAAGCTTTGCTATCTGCACAATAAAGTCAAAATCAATTTTGCTTTTCCCTTGTTCGTATCTTTCGTATTTAGATTTATGAATCTTAAGCATATCACATACATCATCTTGCGTTAATTCTTTATCTTCCCGTAAATCTCTTATTCTTTGATAGTATGACATTATATCACCTCATACTTATTATATAGTTTTTTTCGAGAAATGTATTGACAATACCTAAAAATAGGTATATTATATGTTTGCGCCTATAAATAGGCTGATTAAAGAGGCATTTCTATGACAAGGAGAATACATAAAATGTTAAAAATTCAAAAAAGACCTGAATCTGTCAGCAAGACGTTAAGATTGCCGATAAACGTGGTGAAAAAGCTTGATAGGATAGCGTGTATAAATAATCTGTCGCTAAACCAAATTGTAA
>USCU01000095.1 GCA_900553335.1 uncultured Ruminococcus sp.
ACGAGATTGCCTCTTGTCTCGTGGGCTCGGAGATGTGTATAAGAGACAGGGGTAATATGAAGCAAATGCTTAACGGTGCAATAACTCTCGGAACGATGGACGGAGCAAATGTTGAAATACACGAAGCTGTAGGAGATGAGAACATCATCACCTTTGGTATGTCGGCAGAAGAGGTAGTTGCCCGCAAGTCAAGCTATCACCCTGAGAAGTATTATAATGAAAACGGAATTATCCGTGCTGCAATTGATAAGATGACAGGCGGCATAAACGGAAATACTTTTGAAGAGGTTGCAAACTCGCTTAAGTATAGTGATCCGTATATGGTTTTGGCTGATTTTGATTCTTATGCAGCTGCACAGGTGCGTTCAAGCGAGCTTTACAGGGATCAGAATAAGTGGCAGAAGATGAGCCTTGCAAATATTGCAGGAGCAGGTATCTTCTCAGCAGACAGGTCAGTTGAAGATTACGCAAGAGATATTTGGGGACTGACTAAATAATGCGTAATTCGTGATTAAAATAATCTATAATAAATAATGGGTTTATAAAAGGGGTTGTTTAATGTTAAACAGCCCCTTTATTCTTTCAAAATATACATTAGTTACCGATAAAAAATATTATAAAAATCATTGACAATTGCAGGAGTGTTTTGTATAATTAATATAAAGAGTCTTATGTAAGACAACAAATAGGAGGTATAAAAATAATGCGAAAAAATTTAATGATCAAAAAGCTTTTGAGCAGCGTTTTAGCAGCAGCATTAGCAGCCACAGCTCTTGTGTCTGCACCGATGAGCGCAAGCGCAGTTTCAGGTGAAGATCAGTCATTTGAAGATCTCGACAAGACAGCTATTGTTGAAGCAATGGGTCCTGCTTGGAATCTTGGAAATCAGCTTGAGGCTGTCAGCGGCAGAACACCGAGCGAAACAGCATGGGGAAACCCAACTATTACTCAGAATACCTTTAAAATGGTTAAGGACGCAGGTTTTACCAGCGTAAGAATACCGATTTCATATCTTGGAAGAATCGGTAATGGCCCTGATTACAAGATTGAATCTTCGTGGCTTAAAAGAATAAAAGAAGTCGTTGACATGGCAATGAAGGAAGATCTTTATGCTATTATCAATATGCACGGTGATGGTTATACTACTATGGTAAATAATGGTGCATGGCTATTGTGTAATGCTCCTGACAATGAGCAGCCTGCAATTAAGGCGAAGTATGAAGCGTGCTGGAAGCAAATTGCTGATGTTTTTGCTGACTATGACGAGCATCTTATTTTTGAGTCAATGAACGAGGAATTTGATGGTGTATATAGCACACCAAATAAAACATATTATGCAAATATTAATGCTTACAATCAGATTTTTGTTGATACAGTAAGACAGTCAGGCGGCAACAATGCTAAGCGTTGGCTTCTTGTTCCGGGTTGGAACACAGATATAAACTACACCTGCGGTGATTATGGTTTTGAAATTCCTACAGACACATATAGGGATTCTTCAATTCCGGCAAGCGAGCAGAGAATTATGATTTCGGTTCACTATTATAATCCGTGGGATTTCTGTGGTGAAGGCAAGAAAACCGAATGGGGAACAGACGCTGAAGTAAAGACATTAACAGATAATTTTGACAGGTGTTACACTTCGTTTGTTAATAAAGGCTATCCTGTAGTTATCGGAGAATACGGTGCTGTAGATGGTGGTAATAATACAGACAGCAGAGTTAAATTTGTTAATACGGTATGTAGAACTGCAAGAAGCAGAGGAATGGTTCCGGTAATCTGGGACAATAACGGACACGGCACTGGTGCTGACAAATTCGGTTTGTTTAACAGAAGCACATTTAAGGTTACACAGCCTGAGATAATCAAGGGTATTATGGATGCATATGAGGGTGAACCTGATCCGGCACCTGTTATTGTTGATCCGATTACAAAAGATGAAGCACTTGCAGTTGTTAATTGCGGTGATGAAGAAGATGCAGTAACAGTCCTTAAGGGAGTTGCTGATGCATCATTAAACGGAGCAACAACAGCCAGATTTACTATAGACACCGCTGCTGATGTGGCATTTAACCAGTATTCAGCTCTTTGGGTGCTTAAACAGGTTGGCAGCAAGACAGAGTATGTTAAGATAATCGGTGATAGCGATATAACCGGCGCAACATGTTTGACATATGAAGTTGCATTGAAGACTCCTATTGCTGAGGGAGATGATTTCACAATCAGCGTTTATACCGGTTCGTGGAAAGAAGCAGAAGATTATGTATTATTAATCAGACAGTTAGAATTACTTGACGCTGACGGAAATGTATTAAAGACTGTTAAGAAGAGTGATGGTCTTCCTGGAGATGTAAATAATGATGGACAGATTACAACTGCTGACGTAGGATTAGCAAACGCTCATGCAAAGAGTATAAGCACTCTTACAGACGATCGGTTTGCACGTGCAGATGTAAACGGCGACGGCAAAATTACAACAGGTGACGTTGGTATGATCAACTCTCACGCAAAGGGTACAAAGCTTTTGTGGTAACATAATATGAATGCAACAAACCCCCAAGCAAATCGCTTGGGGGTTTAACTTTTCTATTGATCGTTGAGAGCAAGATATCCTTCGGCAAAGGCTAGGTCGCTTTTGTAAGTAAGCTTTATGTTTGATACGTCACCTGATACGGTAAAGACTTTTTCACCAGCGAGCGAAAAAAGTCTTGAGCAATCTGTAGCGAGTTCTTTTTCAGAGTCGGAAAGAGATTTCCAGATTTTCTCAAATCTCAAAGCGTTAAAGGTTTGAGGTGTTTGAATCTGAAGCATCTGATTTCTGTCAAATATTTCTTCAACAGTATTCTTGCCTTTTGCAATAGTGTCTGTTGCAAAAATAGCAGTTGTGCAAGGTCCCTTTTCAGCACAGGTTTTTAAATTCTGTGAAATAATTCGTTTGTTGATAAAAGGTCTTACGCTGTCGTGAGTGAGAATGATTGTAGACTCATCAAGCTCGCCGTTTTCCCTTAAAAAATCAATTGCTCTTAAAATAGTTTCGTTTCTGGAGCTGCCTCCGATCAAAACCTGAACATTTGAAATGTCATATTCACAAAGCAAATCGCAGGTGTATTTTTCATAGTCAGCGGGAACCAAAATAAGTACATTGTCAAAATCACCGTGAAGAAAATGCCGTACTGTGTGTATTAAAACGGGACAACCTCCGATTTTTATATATTGCTTTGGGATCATGGCTCCCATTCTTGTTCCTGAACCTCCTGCTGCGATTACGGCTATCTTGTTGTTTTTCAAAATCTCACTTCCAATCAATATGTCTTATTGCTTTTTTCAATAAGTGGCAACGCTCCCCGTCATTCAACAAACAACAGGGTGTTAGTCCGTTAGATACTGGGGACATAGTCATTATTATAATTATACTCAATAAAAAAAGCCTTGTCAAACTAATAGATGAAAAACAAAACCCCCGAGTTTGATCTCAGGGATTTTGTTGATTGATAACAACTTAATCTAAGGATATATCTCCTGAGTAGCTGTCATAGTAAGTATAAAGCTTTGTAAAAACTCCGTTTTTGTTGGCAGTAATATTAATTCTGTGAATTCTCCTTTCAGACACGAATAAACCACCGTTACTATATCTCACAGTAAATTTATCAAATAGATCTTCTCCGTGATAGTTCAAAACCTTTACCGCTCTATACTTTGCCGCTCTGTTTGAATAACATATCCTTTTTTTCAAAGCGATATCCGGATCAGCAGTCCATTGTCTGTCGTAATTGATTTTTGATTCTCTTATAATTGATCTGTCTATAGCGTATGTGTTTGTAAGCTCATATGTTTCATAAGAGTCATCATAATCCTTCATATTGATCTGTGAAATAAGATTTGAAAGATTACTTCCGTAAGATGAATTGATTATTTCGTCAGTATAAGTGTATTTGTAGTAACCTGCTTCGGGTGGTGTAGCCATAACGGTATTAGCATTTCTGATATAAGGATAGCTTCCGTATGCTTTTGTTGTGTAGGTAACAATAGCGTCCCAAAGTGTGTCTTTATCAAGAATATAAATGTAATTGACTTTTTTAGTGTTTGCTTCACAGCTGATTTTCGGAAGTGTTATATTTGAAGTTAAAACACCGCTTAAATCTACATTGCTGTTGATTCTTGGGATTGGCTGATTAACTCCAAGTGCTGCCGTATAGCCTCTGCTGTAAAGTGTGATCAAGAATTTTTGATCTGAGCAGCGCTGTGATTCAATGGTATAAATCGGACCGTTGTGGATGATCTTACTTTCTATAGTCACAGTAACCTCGTTTGGATCGGTGAGAACTGTTTCGCTTAAAAACGTTATGTTAAGTGACGAATAAGGAGTGTACCATTCCTTGTCGTAGGTCATGGAAATAATATCCTGGCTCACTAAAGATCTGTTCGACGCAGCCTCAAAAATAGTTACTCTAATACTATTCATCGTTTACATACAGCAGGATATCTACAGTACCCAGCTTTTCTCCCGATTTAAGATCAATTTCAAAGTCATATATTTGTGCATTTGAATACACTTTCTGATTTATGTGAACTGTTTTTTCTGCCGACAAACCTGATTCCAGTAAGTCAGACAAATACTCATAATCCTCACTTAATATTTTTCCGCTAAGAGTAATAAATTTTCGTTTAACTCCCATGTTTCTTGTAATAATGCCGTTTGAAGCGGTGGTTATAAAAGAAACATCAGAACTTCTTTTAATAACTGCTTTGTCACAAAAGATTTTAACATCATTTATCGAAACTGAAATTTCGTATTTTTCCACTAAGAAACTCCTTTCAAAAGATAAGATAATTTAAAAATCATTTCGCTTTTCAGGCATTTATATACGCTTGAATAGCGTACAGAATTTGTAAAGATGCTGGTAATATTGAGATTCTTGCTTTGATAAAAGCTCTGTAACAAGGTATCAGAGCATTCTTCAACAGCATTAATTGTTTCGGACGGTTTAAAATACATAGAGATTTTTACTTCAAGCTCATATTCCTCAAAAACATTGCCATCGTTTGATATTGCTTTGCCGACAGACCTATCGGATAAAACATCAATAGTTGCAAATCTTGCATCTAAGCGATTTTCGTAATTGTTGTTTTCATAAACATACGATGATCTGAAGCCTTTGTCTGTAAGTATTTTTGATATTTGATTGTATATGCTTGCTAACAAAAAACTCCTCCCTTCAAAAGCTTAAATCTTAGAAAATATAAAGTCCTGTCTCTTATACACATCTCCGAGCCCACGAGACAAGAGGCAATCTCGT
>USCU01000096.1 GCA_900553335.1 uncultured Ruminococcus sp.
TGTGAGCTTATTTTAAACGATCCTATGTTTATGATAACAAAGGAAGAAATGGACGATATTATGAAGCCGATAAACTTTATCGGAAGAAGCTCACAGCAGGTTGATGAGTTTATCGAAAACTGCGTTCGACCGGTTCTTGATGAAAACGGATATGAAAAGGAAAGCGTTGAGATAAATGTTTAAAAGATTAAGTACCAGAATCTGGTTTTTAATAACCGGAAGCCTTTGCGCCGCTCTTGCAGTTTTCGCTGTAATTGCGGTAATAGCTTGGAATTTAAGCGTTGCATTTGTATTTGCACCTGTTATATTTGCAATCGTTTTGATATCAAGCGCATTCTCGCTCGACAGCAATGGTAACGCTAAGAAAAGTAATGCTAAGAAATCCGAAAAAAAACAAGCTGAGGAGGAATATGTTTCTCCGTTTTTTACTGATGATCCCAATAATAAAATGAAAGGAAAGAAAAGAAAATGAAATCAGAAACAAAATGTCTTCACTCCGGTTATTCTCCAAAAAACGGAGAGCCGAGAGTAATGCCTATTGTTCAAAGCACTACATATGTTTATGACTCTACAGCTGATGTTGCGGCAGTATTCGATGATCCGACAAAGGGACTGATATATTCACGTTTTGCAAATCCTACTGTAGACGCAGTCGAGAAGAAAATCGCCGACCTCGAAGGCGGAGTGGCTGCAATGGCTACCTCAAGCGGACAGGCGGCTTCGCTTTGCTCTATTTTAAATCTCTGCTCCGCAGGCGACAGCTTTATTTCAGCCTCCACCATTTACGGCGGAACAATAAATCTTTTCGGATACACTCTTAAAAAGCTTGGAATAGAATGTATTTTCGTAGATGCAGACGCTTCTGAAGAAGAGCTTCAAAAAGCGTTTAAACCCAACACAAAATGTGTTTTCGGCGAAACAATAGCAAATCCTGCACTAAGCGTTTTGGATATTGAAAAGTTTGCAAGCCTTGCACACAAAAACGGCGTTCCGCTTATCATCGACAATACGTTTGCGACTCCTATTCTTTGCCGTCCTATCGAATGGGGAGCTGATATTGTAATCCATTCAACAAGCAAATATATGGACGGACACGCTCTTCAGATCGGCGGAGTAATTGTCGATTCGGGCAAATTTGATTTTACAAACGGAAAATTCCCTGAGTTCACCGAGCCTGACGAAAGCTATCACGGAATTGTTTACACAAGGGATTATCCTGACTGCCCGTTCATTTTAAAAGCAAGAATGCAGCTTATGAGGGATTTCGGCTGTTATCCTGCGGCACACAGCGCATTTTTACTAAACCTGGGTCTTGAAACTCTTGCAGTAAGAATGAAGCAGTACAGCGAAAACGCTCTTGCTGTCGCTAAGTATTTCAAATCCTCTCCGTATGTTGAATCGGTAAGCTACCCGAATCTTGAAGGGGACAAATATTACGAGCTTTCGCAGAAGTATACACCGAACGGTTCATGCGGAGTTATTTCGGTTGTATTTAAGGGCGGAAAAGAAGCAGCAATGAAGTTTATGGACTCATTAAAGCTTGCTTCAAACGAAGTTCACGTTGCCGACATTCGCACTTGTGTGCTTCATCCAGCAAGCGAAACTCACCGTCAGCTTACTGACGAACAGCTTGTTGCGGCGGGAATCGAACCGGGAATGGTACGATTCAGCGTAGGACTTGAAAACGTCGACGACATTATCGACGACATCAAGCTCGGATTTGAAGCTATTAATTCGTAATTGATAATTAGTCTGCCATAATTTTACAAAAATCACCCTTGTGCTATTATAATCACAAGGGTGTCTGCATATACGGTAGGCGGTCCTCCTCACACGAGGAGGGATAATATGAACGATTATTTTTGTTGCTTGTGCAATTCACTTGTATGGTGGTGCCATTATCACTTTGCGTTGCATAGTTTTTTATAATTAGTAACATATTTTTAAATAAGCATTGGTACACAAAAACTATAAAAATAGACATTTTATAACATTGTGTACCAATGAGTTTTATTAACAATTTTAACAATCCATTTTAGTATTCAATATACATATTAAATTATCCATTATTAATTACACTTCCGTGTTATTCTAACCTTTGACAAACGATGTAAAACAATGTATAATAAAAACATCTATACATAACAATTGAAAAGGAATGACTTATAATGGCATCAGCAAACATTAAACGCCCAAAGGGAACACAGGACATTACACCCTCTTCGTCATATAAATGGCACACGCTTGAATATATATGCCGGGATGCTGCAAAAAGCTACGGTTTTTTAGAGATAAGAACTCCAACCTTCGAGGATACAGGACTTTTTGTACGATCTGTAGGAGATACTACCGATGTTGTTCAAAAGGAAATGTACACAGTTACCGCAAAAGGCGATGCACAGTTTACGCTTAAGCCTGAAGGTACGGCAGGCGCAATAAGAGCAGCTATTGAAAACGGACTATTAAACGAGGGCTTCCCTCAAAAAGTATTTTACATTTCTTCGTGCTTCCGGCACGAAAAGCCTCAGGCAGGAAGGCTCAGAGAATTTCATCAGTTCGGCTGTGAGCTGATAGGTTCAAAGAGTCCCGCATCAGATGCCGATATGATACTTCTTGCAAAGACTGTTTTGGATAACGCAGGGATAAAAAATGTCGAGCTTTATTTAAACTCGATTGGCTGTCCTGAATGCAGGGCAAAATATACTGAAGCTCTCAAAGCTTATTTTTCAGATTATACGGATAAGCTCTGCGAAACCTGCCTTTCAAGACTTGAGAAAAATCCGATGCGAATACTTGACTGTAAATCTCCGATATGCTCTGAGATCGCAAAGGATGCCCCTGTTATTTCGGACTATTTATGCGATGAGTGTGAGGAGCATTTTAACAGCCTACAGGAGCTTTTGACGGAGCTTGGCGTTAAGTACAAGATCAATCCGAAAATCGTAAGAGGACTTGACTATTACACTAAAACGGTATTTGAATTTGTAACAACCGACATCGGAGCACAGGGAACTATCTGCGGCGGCGGAAGATATGACGGACTTGTAAGCGAGCTCGGCGGAGCAGACACACCTGCTCTTGGCTTTGCAATAGGGCTTGAGCGGCTGATGCTCGCAATGGAAAGTCAGGGAGCTGAATTTATTGCGCCTGAAACATGCGATATATACTTAGCTTCAATCGGACACCGTGCACTTATAAAAACTGCCGCTTTGGCTAAGGAGTTGAGAACCTGCGGATTTTATGCCGAATACGACCTTGTCGGAAGGAGTCTTAAGGCGCAGATGAAATACGCTGACAAAATAAGCGCTAAATTTTCAATAGTTATCGGCGATGACGATATTGACAATGACTTTGCAAAGCTTAAGAACATGGAAACAGGCGAGATTGAAGAGCTTTCGCTTAGTGATTCTTTCTGCGAACGATTCTCTGATATTTTGGTAGCGTATATGTTCGGCGACTCATTTTTAGAGAACTTTTGAGAGGATTAAAAATGTTTATAGTTTTTCCTAAAAAATACAGCTTTCGGACAAGCTCTTCGCCTAATGAGTTTATAAAAACAGCGTCCGGAAAAATTCCAAAACTCAACTTTAACGAGCTTCGCAAGCAATGGCTTATGACGCCTGTTTTCTACGGAACGGTAAAGGACAAAAAAATAACAGTTCATCACCACGCCGCAAAGAAACGTGATCTTGACAGCATTTATTTTTCGGGAACTGTAAAGCCTGAGGAAAACGGAACTGTCATTGAGGGAAAGTTTCAGCGAAGTGTGAAAAACACCGTTATGGCAGTAATAATAATGGTTTTGTGGGTGCTTATTACGGTTGCCTGCTTTACGCAAAACATCACAGCAGGAGCTGTATGCTGTGCGCTTACTCTCCTTTGCTTTTGGCTGTTCTTCTGGGACGAGGGAAAAATAGAAATTATAAAAACATATCTTGATTCAATTGCAGAAGAATCAGATAACGATAGGAGTTAAAATTTATGCTTGACAGTATGAAGGGACTTCGCAGGACTCATTACTGCGGAGAAGTATTGGAAGAATCAAAAGATGTAATTGTCGGAGGATTTGTTCAAAAAATAAGGGATCTCGGAAATCTTATTTTTATTGATCTCCGTGACAAAACGGGAATTGTACAGCTCTCGTTTAATGATTCTACTGACAGAGAGATTTTCAAAAAAGCTCAGAGCGTAAGAAGTGAATTTGTTCTTATGGCAAAGGGTGATGCGGTAAAACGTGAAAGCGTTAATACAGCAATCAAAACAGGAGCTATCGAAATAATCGTTAATGACCTGCGGATTCTGGCAACAGCCGAAACCCCTCCTTTTGAGGTTTCGGCATCCGAAAAGGTAAACGATGAGCTAAGGCTTAAATACCGTTACCTCGATTTGCGAAATCCTAAGCTTCAAAACAACATTATCACAAGACACAAGGTTGCAAAGGCTGCAAGAGAGTTTTTCTATCAGAACAATTTTTTGGAGATTGAAACTCCTATGCTTATGAAGTCAACCCCGGAGGGAGCAAGAGATTATCTCGTTCCGTCACGAATCCACGATGGAAAGTTCTATGCTCTTCCTCAGTCGCCGCAGATATATAAGCAGCTTTTAATGGTTTCGGGCTTTGACAGATATGTTCAGCTCGCAAGGTGCTTCAGGGATGAGGATCTTCGTGCCGACCGTCAGCCTGAATTCACTCAGATAGATCTTGAAATATCATTCGTTGACACAGCAGAGCTTATCGAAACGGGCGAAAAGATGCTCGCTCATATATTCAAAGAAACACTTGGAGCAGAGGTTTCCCTCCCAATGCCTAAGATCACCTACAGGGATGCCATGAACCGCTTCGGTTCAGACAAGCCCGATACTCGCTTTGGTATGGAAATTCAAGACATTTCCGATACGGTTAAGGACTCGGATTTTGTTGTATTCAAATCGGCTCTCGAAGCAGGCGGAAGCGTCAGGGCAATAGTTGCTAAAAACGCAGCAGAGGTTTATACCAGAAAAGAAATCGACAAAATTTCCGAACATGCAAAGGGAATCGGCGCAAAAGGACTTGCATATATACGCTGGGTGGATGAGCCGAACTGCTCTTTTAAGAAATTCTTAAAGGACGGTGAGCTTGATACTATATTGTCAGCACTCGGCGCTCAAAAGGGAGATGTTGTTTTGATCGTTGCCGACAAGGATAACGTAGTTCTTCCTACTCTCGGTGCGTTAAGGCTTCTTGT
>USCU01000097.1 GCA_900553335.1 uncultured Ruminococcus sp.
GAGATGTGTATAAGAGACAGCTCTTAAATTCTCCTTGCCGTTTTCAAACATTTTGGATATAGACGGCATTGATGAAAACTATAAAGTATCTGTTGATATAGATTCAGTATCAATAGAGCTTATAGCCAAAAACAACTCTCAAAGAGAATACACATGCGAGATATCATTCAACGTATGCGTTTGCGCTTCAAAGTTTCAGGACGAATATCTGGTTCTTGACGCATATTCTACCTGTTATGAATGCGAAAATGAATCCGCTCAAATTAATTTAGAAATTTGTCCCGAAGAAAAAACTATACGCATTGAAAAAACGGGAACACTCAAAAGCGATGACGCAAAAGTCGCTGAGGTAATTGATGCATCGGCTGAGTGCTATAATGTTCAGTATCGAACAGACGGAGATAAAACGTTTGTGTTCGGCAGCATAGATATATCTCTTATCGCCAGAGATTCGGACGGATGCCCGATATATCTTGAGGACACTCTTGCTTTTGAAAACGAACTTGACACTGACAGCAAAAATATCTGCGGCATAAATATTTCTGCAAGAGTTATAAGCGTCGATTACATGATAAAGTCTTCTGACTGTGTTGACATAACTGCCACTACAGATATAAAAGCGGTGGTACACAGAAGTCTTTCAAATAATATTTTGAAAAATATTAAAATTAAAGACAGCAAGGAAAATCAAAACAAAAACTGCGCTCTTAAACTTTACAGATGCGAGGAAAACGAATGCGTTTGGGATATCGCCAAACGATTCAACACCACTCCTTCATCTATAATAAGCGAAAACGAGCTTGATAATAATGATAAGCTGCCTTTGGGAATGATACTTATTCCTATTACCGAATAAGGAGGATAATAATATGAGTTCAATATATTCGGATATTGCAAAACGGTCGGGCGGCAATATCTATATCGGAGTTGTAGGTCCTGTGAGAACCGGAAAATCCACTTTTATACATCGCTTTATGGAAACCGCCGTTATTCCTAACATCAAAAGCGATTTTGCAAAAGAAAGAGCTACCGACGAGCTTCCGCAGTCAAGCGGCGGAAAAACCATAATGACAACAGAGCCAAAATTTATTCCTGAGGAAGCGGTTGAAGTAGATCTCGACGACAACGCCGCTATCAGAATGAGAATGATAGACTGTGTTGGATATGTTATACCCTCTGCTGTCGGATATTTTGAGAACGAAGCGCCGAGAATGGTAAAAACGCCTTGGTTTGAGGATGAAGTTCCTTTTAACATGGCGGCTGAAATCGGTACTCAAAAGGTAATCACAGAGCATTCAACGATTGGATTGGTAGTAACTACAGACGGCTCAATAACTGATCTTCCCAGGGATGAATATGAAGTCTGTGAGGAGCAGGTCATAAACGAGCTAAAGGATATAGGAAAACCTTTTATAGTACTTCTTAACTCAGTTTCACCCGAAACCAAAGAATGTGAAGAGCTTTGCAAAAACCTCAGTCAAAAATACAGCTGCTGTGTTATGCCTGTAAACTGCCTTGAACTGAACGAAACCGATATAAAAGCTATTCTCTCACAGATTCTTTACTCTTTCCCTATCAAGGAAATCAATTTCAATATGCCGAAATGGGTAACTAAGCTTGACAAGGGACATTGGCTCAAGGAAAATATTTTGAGCTGTATAAAAGAATCAGCCGAACAAACTCAAATGATAAGAGATGTTGAGAAAATGGCAAAATGCATATCCAAAAACGAATATGTCATAGCGTCAAATATATTAAGTCTTGATTTTTCTACAGGAACAGCAATTTTATCTGTTGCACTCGACGAGAATCTGTTCTATAAAATTATAGGTGAAAAAACAAATCTTGATGTTTCTAACGAATCGGACCTCATGGGAATAATACTTGAGCTTTCAAAAACAAAAAGCACTTACGAGAAGTTTGCAAGCGCTCTTACCGAGGTTGAAGCAACAGGCTACGGAATTGTAATGCCGACAATGGAAGAGCTACGACTCGATGAGCCTGAAATGGTAAAATCGAACGGCAAATACGGAGTTAAGCTAAAAGCAAGTGCGCCTACAATACACATGATTAAGGCGCAGATTTCAACCGAGATAAGTCCGATAGTCGGAAGCGAAGAACAATCTAGCGATCTTGTTTCATATATGCTCGGTGACTTTGAAAACAACCCCGAAAAACTTTGGGATTCAAATATTTTCGGAAAAAGTCTTTATGAGCTTGTAAACGAAGGACTTCACACCAAAATAATAAGACTTGGTTCGGATGCAAGAGAAAAGCTCGGCGAAGCTGTTGAAAGAATAGTGAACGAAGGCTGCAACGGTCTTATATGCTTTATACTATAAAAACGACTATGTCCACCGCCTCTATAGGCGGTGGACATTTTAATTTAGTTATATTAAACTAATTGATCTAAAAAGTATACTTTACGCTTATTAAACTTTCTTTTTTGTCCACTCAGACGACGTCAAATAATTGAGCTTTGCATCTGATACTTTTTTATATGTAGGACTTCCATCGCTTTCGTAAACAGATAGAAAATACACACTCTTTAAATCCTTCGACCAAACGCAGTTTATATTAAACTCTACAATATCGCCGTTTGCATAAATACTGTCAGGAGAAAAGTAATCTTCAATCTTCATATCACGAGAGCCGAAAATCATAAACGAATCATCTGAAGCCTTATCACTTTCGCCGTCATAAATATCGTCTTTAAGATTACCTGTATAAACAACTGCCGGCATATAATCCTTGTCCATATAGTTTGACGTAAAGGCATTAACATACGAATCGTTTTTATTTATAACAACAGTCAAAAACATACTCATCGCAGTATTCATTTTAACATTCCGGTTTAACAGCGCCATGCTCTCTATATATTCCTCAGCGATTTCAAACTCGGATAAATCTATGCCTGAAGCCTTTGAGATCTCAAAGGCAAGCAAAGCTACATCTGAACTTTTATAAGCCGATTCAATGCTGTCTGAGCTTATTATTTTAGAAATAAGAGTGTTTATCAAAGATGTTTTATCTGAATACTCTGCTGTTTCTCTAAGCCCGCAGGAAAAACTGCTTTCCTCGCTGATTCCGTCTGTGCATTCAGCTTTTACATTAACATTAAACAGATATAAATCCTCCTGGCTTTCAATATTCCAGGAGAGCAATACATCGTTTTTCTCATCGCAAAAATTATAAAGCGTAAGACTGCGATTGCTAAAATCTGTATCCTTTACATTAATATCAAACTCAGCAGCCGAGGCTATAATGTTTGCAGAAACTGTGTCCTCCGTGAAAAATCTGTTTGAAGCGCAGCCTGACTTAATCCCGCTCAAAAGGCTTTCAATCCGTGCTGTGCAGTTTTGTCTTTGATAAGAACCCACAAAACCCACAATATTGGGAACCGCTATAACAGCAGCAATCGTAACTATAACAAGCGTAACTATTACCTCTATAAGAGTAAAGCCTTTTTTGTTAAGTTTCATCAGATGATCCTTTCAAAGGTTATTCCTTATTAACTCCGTCAATAAAGCTAAGAGGTATTCCCATTAAAACACCTGTATTAGGTTTATTAAGATTCCCGAAAACATCGTTTACAGTCTTTCTTACGACATCCACCTTTTCGTCCTCAACACCAAAAAGCACCGTCTTTGAAGTTGTTTTTTGCTGCTTTACGATTTCTTTAAAAACATCAAACATAGGCATTCCGTCTACATTTGCAAGGCTTTTTGCCATACCCGTACTGTCAAGCACAGTTCCGCCCTTAACTCCGGCAATCGCAAGCTTTTTCATAAGCTCATCTAAAAGTTCTTCTTTCTTGGTAACCAATAATAATAACTGCATATAAATCCTCCTTTATACATTACCCCCAACGACTTCTAAAGTTTTTTGAATACTGCAGATATCCATCCCTCTTTTTCCTTACAATCCTCAAAGGAAAAACCGCAGCTCTCAATAATCCCTATTACCTCTTGTCTACGCTCTGAGATAACACCCGAAACAACAAGGGTTTTACCGCTTTTTAAAAATGAACCGAAATATGGACTCATTGCTATCAAAATATCTGAAACGATGTTAGCACAAACAAAATCATATTTTTGTCCTACTAAATTCCGAAGTTCTTCATCGTCGATTATATTTCCGCAATACGCATTGATTCTTTCAGGTTGGATATTGTTCTGCAAAAGATTTTCGTTCGCAATTTTTACTGAGTTTTCGTCAATATCAACCATTGTAATACTTTCAGCACCAAGTAAAATACAGGCAATTGATAAAATTCCGCTTCCACAGCCAAGATCCAAAGCTTTATCTCCCGCTTGCATATACTTTTCGATATTTTCCAGACAAAGCTGTGTTGTATGGTGCTGTCCTGTTCCAAAGCTCGATGCCGGGTCGATCTCTATCACCGTTCTATCGTCTTCGCCTTCAGGTATATCCTCCCAAGTCGGCTTCACAAGAAGCTTTTCACCGATCTTAAGCGGCTTAAAGTACTTTTTCCAGTTATTAGCCCAATCGTCCTCGCTTACACTTGAAAGCTCTACTTCAAGTCTTCCGAACACCCCGTCGATATCCCTTTGCTTTAACGCGTTAAGCTCATCTTTTATAAGAAGCAAAAGCTCTGCACCCTGATTGTTTGAAGGAAGATAGACCGTAACTGATGTTTCGCAGTCTTTAAGCCCCATCAAATCATCGTCTATATAATCCCAATTAGAAATCTTATTGTCCAAAAAGTCCTCAAAATCTTTAGAATCCTTAATAACGAATCCTGTGATATTGAGTCCTATAAGACAACCGCAGACAATATCTGCTCCTTCGCTCGTAGTATAGATAACAGCCTCTGTCCAGTTCATTAAAGCCCTCCGAAAATAATATATATTTAGTATAACATAATTTAGTGAAAAAGTAAAGTGAGCTTTTTATTAAAATCCATAAAAAAGCAGCGAAAATAAGATTCGCTGCTTTTACTTTTATTCCACACTCTCAAGTTTTCCGATAAAAATAGGCGTGTTGCTGTCAGTTTCAATTATCATGTACAAAAACGGTCTGTTAAGCTCTACAGTATAGGTTTCCACCATATCCGGTGCCGCCGATTCTGCAACAAACGCAGCCTGTCTCTTATACACATCTGACG